>CAZKMH010000296.1:0-5075 GCA_964553395.1 uncultured Rikenellaceae bacterium
GAGGAAAATTTATGAAATCCATATCGGGAATTAATCTGGAAAAATTCAACTGCGCTTCCAGAGAAATAGAAGCTCTTACTGATTTATGGCTGGAAGCTGTAAAGGCTTTTGTAAATTACTATTCTTCCATCCCGGAAGATTTGTACTGTCGGCACTGAACCTCACGTTTTGCCCTGCATTTCCCATATCAGGGGCAGAAATGTAGGGCTGTTCAACATCAATTATTTCAAGGTTATACGTCTTCTCATTATATAAAATCTCGCCGGTGATCAGATTTACCACATCAAGTTTAACAAGGTATATTCCTGCGCCGGGATAACAGTGGACAATTGAAGAACCTGCACCTCTGTTGCCATCACCCAGGTCCCACTCATAGCGAAACGGCATCGTGTCAAATTTAATTGCATTCTCCTCAATAAGCTCGTAGCAGTAACTGTTTTCAATAAGAGTGTCGCATTCGGCTTTCCTTATAATAGTGGAAGCAAACAGATAAATGTCGTCACTCCTGCGCCGGTTCGAAGAGAAATAGCCGGTCTGAAGGTTATCATCCGCTACAAATGCAAAATCGTCTGAAGATGAATTGATCGGTTCGGGTAAAAGTACAGGTTCATCCCATTTGCCAGAGCTCATCATGGTATAATAGACATCCATCTGTCCTAATCCCCCGTCACGGTTTGATGAAAAATAGAGCCTTCCGGTCGGGTGCATATAAGGATAGTTATCTGCTCCCCGTGAATTGACAGCAGATCCCAGGTTAACCGGTGTCCCCCATTGATTGTTAATAAATTCACAATAGTAAATATCCGACCCTCCCTGTCCGCCAGGCATATCCGATGAAAAAAACAGGTATTTACCGTCGCTGCTTACCGATGGCTGCGCCACATTATACCTTGAACTGTTGAATGGCAATTGACGGATCGAGATAAGCTCTGTACCGGAAAGTTCACCGGCGAATATTCCGCTGTGGTTCCTGAAGGTTCTTTTTCTTGTTGCCGGCCCGGTTTCGACCTCACTTGTAAAATAGACACTTTTACCATCAGGAGCGACGCACATAGGTCCGTTGTTGAACAGCATGCTTCGTTCACTCTTTACCGGCACAGGTTTTTTCCAGTCGGATGTATCCTTCCGTACAGCCATATAAATATTGTATAGCCGGTTCCCGTCAAATGATTTGCGATCCTTTACCGCACTGAATCGCCTGTCGGAACAAAAAATAATACCATCTTTAACTATAACCGGAGAAATTTCGCTGAATATCCCGTCGTTGAATGACATCCTTGTAACAGTATATACAGATGGCTGTTGCGCCAATACTGAATTGATTGCCAGAACTATAGCTACTATGAAGAATATATATCTGAGTCTGTTCAACATACCTTAAAAATACCTCGGATTAGCGGCGCTTACCCGTGAACCGAATTCATACCTTATCATAAACTCACTTGATCCCTTTGAGTAAGAGTTCATTCTCCCGACCGGATAATCATATGATAAACCCAGCATCAGCTGCTGATTTATCTGAATCTGAAGATGTCCTACAGCTACCTGTTCTGTTGTTCTCCATGATGCTCCTGCCCATATCAGATCTCCGAAAATAAAATTACCGTTTATATCAAACTGGTTGAGATGTTTTGAATCGTGCAATGAATAATCGATAAGAACAGAAGGTTTAAATTTGAAAGCCTGCGAGAAAGTAATAAGTCCACCTGCTGATATTACAAAGTCATATTCATTGAATGCATGATATGCCTGGGTAGTACCGTTACCCAGATTCCTGTAGAACAGAAATGAAGGGACTGAGAAACCTGCAAAAAACCTGTTGCTGAAATAATAAACGCCTGCACCCGCATTCGGAAACACATAGGACTTATCATTATCCGGGAAAGCGGGATCAGGTCTTGATATCCCCAGTAATCCCGTGTAATCGGTATTCGACAGGTCCGCTCCTGCTTTCAGTCCGAATGAAATTTTCCCTTTGGCTAACCTGATATGATAAGCATAAACGGCATAAATACTCTGTGATTTTGTTACCCCGAATTGCATGAACTGAGCTTTAAATCCCAGGGCTACTTTGTCATTTTTCATTGGGGTATGGATCGAAATTGACTCTATTTTTGGAGCATCAGATATTCCCATCCATTGCATCCTGTATGATAGTACCGCGCTCAGGGCTTCCCTTGAACCTGCATAGGCAGGATTGATCATAAGGCCGTTATGAAGGTACTGGCTGTAGACCGGATAGCCAAGAATGACCCTTGCAGAGTCCGGATCTCCCTGCCCGAACGACCTGCAATGAAACAGGAATATCAAAAACAATAAACCTACTCTTACTTTGCGCATTTTTTGCTATACAATTTCCTGTGCCACTTCTTCCTTATTTTCTCCTGAGAACTATGAATCCGCTTTTGGAAATGGTTACTTTAGGAGATATCACCTTAAGCATGTAATAATATGTACCTTCCGGCAGCTCTGCATCCTGTGAATTCCTTCCATCCCAGTTCTGCCAGATATTGCCGTTCCGGTTTGATGTAGTGAAGACCTGAGAGCCTGCTCCGTTAACAATTGTCAGCTCCACAACCTGGTTGACAAGATCAAGCCCGTTAATGATCAGCGAATCATTAACCAGATCCCCGTTTGGTGAGATTCCCTCCGGAATTACAAGCGACAGAATATTTATACTGACCAGGTCCTCAAGCATACACTCTCCGTTTGTCACAGTCCATTTATATGTATTCAATCCCGGGCCGATATTCTCCACATCTGTCTCATTGTCATTAAGACTGATAAAATCGCCGGCCCCTTTAACTATACTCCAGGTACCGGTTTCAAAGGACTTGACCGGTGCGGCCTTCAGCCTGATCAGGTAATCGAATGACATCATCGATGTATCGCGACCGGCATCAATCCCATCGATACGGTTGTAAAAAGTAATCGTAACTGAGTCTTTTTTAACACATTGCCAATTTGTCTCCTCCCAGTAGAATTTATAAGAAACACTCGCTGCAGTAAACGAAGAATCAATATTAATTGCCGTATTATAAGCAGTGGGAACCGATTGAACCACTTCTGCCGGGAAATACCACAATCCTGTTCCGTCACTTGGTACGGCCGCGAGTGTATAACGAGGGCCACAGATTGCATCATCAGGACCGGCATTAGCTGTCGGAACTCTGTAAACATTTGCTATTCTTCCTCCGGTAAGCAATGTTGCAGCACAACCATTATTATCAACAAGTGATGACAGGGAATAACTGACAATTTCCATCGTATTTCCGGCTGTTGTTGTACGGTAAATTGTATGATCACTGGTAGTTATATCATTTACTGTTACGGGTGTTGAACCTTCCAGATAAGTAAGATCCCAGTTTTTGGCACCTGTAAGATGAACCTTCAGTCTTAGTTGTGTACCGCTGCAGAGAGATGTGTCAGTTATTGTGGTTATTTGTCCCGTCGGCAGACTGAGAGTATCGATAGAAATTACAGCAGATGTATCTATACAGCAATCTGCCGGACCAGATCTTATAATACGCCTGTACCATGTTTGCTGTGCAAGTTCTCCATCGGGAGTATAACTTTGCTGGTTGCCGCCAGCAATATCAGCCCAGGAGACGCCGGCATTTGTACTGTTCTGCCAGAGCCATGACTGTGAATTGCCTGTGCCTCCTGAAAGCGGTGTTCCGGAAATCTGACCCGGGACAGTGTTGAAACAAACTTCAGCCCTGTCGGGGGTTATGACATTATTGGTTATCGAAGGAAGGACTATGACATTTATGATGTTGCTGATCGTTTCGCACATCCCCGAGACTGCTTTTCTTCTGTACCATGTGGGTATGGTGAGTGCCGGCGGATCATAATCGGATAATGTTCCTGAAATGGCAATCAGATTATCTACTGAGCCAAAATTATCAGTTGAAGAGTACCACTGATAGGTAAATGATCCATCACCACCAATGGGGATCTTTCCCCGGAGCCTGTTTGGATCTGAACCGGCGCAGATTGTTGTATCTGCTTCAACAGTGTTATCCGATATCGGATCGTGCACATTGACAACTATCCTGTTGCTGATGCTGGAGCAGACATTTGAATTAACCATTCTTCTGTACCAGGTAGTATCAGTAAGAGCAGGCGGAGCAAATGGTGTAGCGGTAGCAGAACGGTTTGTCCATGATGCTGCTTTTGAGCTGTCCTGCCATTGGTAAGTATATGTTCCGGCACCCGTTCCGCCTGTAACGGAAAGTGTCTGAGCCAGTTGTGCAGGGGTGGATGCTGAACAGATTGTCTGGTCAGCACCAATTATATTATTTTCTATTTTATGATAACGAGTTAATAAAATAGGTGAGCTGTTATCGCGGCATACATTGTCAGGTCCTGAAAAGACTACCCGTCTGAAAAATCTCTGCTCGGTAACTGCAAATTGCGATGTGTCAGGAGAATGAGTCTGATTGGTAATTGCACCTGATGCCGGTTGCCATGATGCCAGAGTTACGCTGTCCTGCCACTGGTACAGATAGGTGCCCGATCCGCCGCCCGGAGCCGATGCTCCCAGGATATTGAACTGGGAACCTTCACATATAACTGAATCGGGGCGGGTTGTTATATTGCCTGTTATAAGAGGCAAAACATCAACTGTGACTGTTGCGCTGTAATCAATACACCGTCCCGATGTTACAACTCGCTGATAATATGTTGTGGCAGTCAGGGAGGGAGGATCATAGGAAGCCAGATCCGATTGGGCACCGGTAGCATCCGGCGAAGTGGTCCAGTTGTTATTATCGTTGTTTTGCTTCCACTGGTATGCATATATCCCGTTTCCGTTCGACGGGCCGGAGTTGAGAGGGATAAGATTCAGCGGATTCTGGTTAAAGCAGATGGTTGTGTCTTTACCAACCAGGTTTCCGGTTATTGCTTGATGTACAATTACTTTAACCGGCTTGCTTACGTCAACGAGAGGTGTAGCATTTGCATCTGTTATGGTCCTTCTGAACCAGGTTGTTTGGATTAACAGACCAGGAGGGGTGTAATTTGGAAGGTTGTTGATTCCGGGTGCAGGAGAAAAGCCTGCAACTTCAGAGGTT
>CAZKMH010000297.1:0-5060 GCA_964553395.1 uncultured Rikenellaceae bacterium
TCTCTTTAAGATTTTCAGGATTTTCCTTATTATATTCAAAAATCACCATATTGTTTTCCATTCCCGAGATGCCAGGTAACTGAATAGCCTGAGCAAGTGCTGAAGTATATGACGGAGAGATGATTGTATCGACAAATACATGATTCGAGGTAGTATCATAAAGTTCAATAAGTCTTGAAAGTTCTTCGGCTGCCTGCCGGCTTGTTGCCCGGGAATAATAACCGTCGATCCGGTGGAGGTATGTTCCGAATCCGTACCTGTAGGATAACCAGTTCAATAACTGAAATGCTTTTGCGCTGACAAAGGAATCTTTCGAAATACAAATTGCGCTTGGTCTCCATTCTTTAACCTTTTTCTTACTTTCGGACCTCTGCAGGTATATCTGGATATTGCGGTTTATCTGGAAAAGTGTATTGGCAAACAAGGACTCAAGTCCGTCACGTTCGCGATGGTACATATTAATAAAGGAATATATAATTGCTACTACAATTATAGATCCAAGAGCATAAGGTGCATTGATTCTGAACATAACCCATATTGCAATAAGAAATCCCAGAAGGGAAAGGTACCATCTTGATCTGAATGATGGCCGGTATGAAGGGGAAGATCCGAAATGATTCAGGAAAGAGATAAGGCAAAGTGAACCATATGTGATGAGGAAGAACATTGATATGATCTCTGCAACAACATTGAAACTTCCCAGTCCAACGAATACAAGGGCTATAATTATCGTGATCAGAGTAGCATTGGCAGGTTCATTGTCGGATTTTCTCCCGATTGACAGCCATTTGTTCACTCGTTTTAACGGGAAGGAAGAGTCGAGGGCAAGAGCCTGCAATGTTCTGGGAGCTACCATTATAGAACCAATTGCTGACGAAAGTGTGGAAGCTGCAAGTCCGATTGGTATAATAAAAATCCCCAGGATCGCGATTTTTGACATTATCAGCTGATCGGAAAGCATTTCTTCAGCACTGGCCGATATTGCGAGTTTGTGAATGACTGCAATATAGATGATCATCCCGGCAATTGCAGCTGTAATTGTACCACGCGGTATCGCTCTGGCCGGATTTTTGAGATCTCCCGAAAGACCAACGCCGGCAGTTATTCCGGTGAATGCAGGAAACACTATTGCCAGAACCATGAAAAAATCATTCATATTCCTCAGATCTCCTGCCGGTATTTTATTTCCCGAAACAGTTCCGTATTCTGTTGTGCCATAGAAAAAAAACAATAATGAAAAGAAAAGTATCCCGATAACAATGTAAAGCAATTTAATGCCCATGTTTGCACCTCGCTGCAATATCACATATCCCAGAATAATCAAGAAGGGTATACTTAAAACCTGCCGCGGCAGATTGATATTCAGGGAATTGGAAAAATAGTTGAACACAAATCCGAATGCCTCGGTAAAAGCGATCATGTAAAATGCCACACTTATTGCCTGTGAAAGGTAAAGGGCTATGCCGATGGTTGCTCCGATATTAAGACCGAAGGAACGTGAAATTATAAAGTATTCACCTCCACCCTCAACACGCTTATTTGTTGCAAGTTCGGAAATTGCAAATGCTGTCGGGATGGTAAGAAGATGTCCGACAATTATTATCAGCAATGCACCCCAGAATCCGAGTGTTCCTACAGCATAACCGAACCTCAGGAAGAGAATTGCGCCCAGAATTGTTGAAATAGCCGTAAAAAATACCGGAAGGCTGCCGAACCGTTTTTTGTTGATTTCTGATTCCATAGTTAGAAATAACAGATAGTTAAGAATTTATGTATTCCTGGTACACACGTACTCACCCCCTTGCGTCCCCCTCTCTGCTCACGCAAAGAGGGGGAAGGGGGGATGAGTACATGCAGCCAGAGAATATGGTTAACTGCACAACGCGTTAAATTTAATTATAAATTAGATTTTTATGAATATCCGGGGAATAAATGAATAGAAACTGAGAGTTATACTTTATTATCATTGTTGAATATTGATAGTATTTTAACGATCTGGGATTGATCACTTATGTTATACCTGGCATTTGTCGGTGTGCATCCTACTCTTATAGTAAAACCGGTTTCCGGAATGACTTTAAAAAGATCCTCATCCGTGTTATCATCTCCAAGAGCAAGAATAAATTCATAATTGCCGGCGTTGATTATACGACTTGCTACTGTACCCTTATCGTACAGTATACTCTTAACTTCCAGAACTTTTTCTCCCTCAAGTACCTGTAATTTAGATTCGTTTTTAAGGACCTCCCTGAGGTCATCTTTGAGTTCATTGATGCGCAGAGATGCAATTTCCTCATCCGCATTGCGGTAATGCCATACCATTGAAGCATGTTTGTCCTCTACCATTGAACCGGTGCACCTGTCGACATAATCATTTAACACAGGCCTTATTTTATCTTTCCATAATAAATCGATTTCTATATTGTTCTTCCATTCGCTGCCGGGATATTTAATAAAATAACCGTGCTCTGCTACAAGGGTCGCATCAATATTCTTAAACTGTTCATTCATAAATTCCCTTTGTCGTCCGCTTATAATAACTACTGTATTATATGAATCTGAATTGATTTCCTTTAATATTCTTTCAGTATTTTCGTTTAATACCGCCATGTCGGGAAATTTTACGATCGGGGTGAGTGTTCCATCATAATCGATCAGAAAAAGACGATACCGGGCTTCCTTATATTTTATCAGTATGATATTCAGCACATTTTGATCCAGGAGTCTCACCTGCAATTGTTCTCTTATTCTTTTCATGTCATTGACCTGGTTAAAAAAGTCAGTAGTCCAGGTGAAGACATTATACCTGCTTAACCTGCCTTGCATTCTATGGATCTTTTTTCTCTTTTCATCTTCCGGCATTTTCAGTGCTCTGTTTAAAGCCTCTGAGGTTTCCACAACATCCGTAGGAGTGATCAGTATTGCTTCATTGAGCTCCACAGAAGCGCCTGCAAGTTCGCTAAGAACCAGCATTCCATAGTTATCGGTCTGACAGGCAATGTATTCTTTTGCAACGAGGTTCATCCCATCGCGGAGGGGCGTGATAAATCCCACATCGCTCACATTATAAATAGCCACCAGTTCGTTGAAAGGTATTGATTTGTACTGATAGAGAATAGGACGCCAGTTAAGTGTGCTGTATTTACCGTTTAATCGTCCGACAGTTGCTTCAATTTCCTTCTTGAGTTCACGATATTCCAGGATATTATCCCGCGAAGGAATAACGACCATGTTAAAGACGACCTTAAAGTGCCATTCGGGATGCACTTCAAGAAACCGTTCAAAGGCACTCAGCCTTTGCAGGAGTCCTTTTGAATAGTCCAGCCGGTCAACTGAAAAAACAAGCTTTATATCCGGCAGATTAGCTCTGAGTTTCCTTTTTTGAAGATTAACAGCCGGAGAATAACATGCATTATGGAACTTATCAAAATCTATCCCAATCGGGAATGAATCTGCTTTGCACAATCTGTCCCTTACAGTAATAAGGTTCTGATCAACCTTATACCCGAGTATTCTTTTAACCGATTTCAGGAAATATTGTGCATAGTCATTAGTCTGAAATCCGGCAATATCAGCGCCTGTCATTCCTTCCAGAATCATCTCGCGCCACTTACGCGGAAGTAAACGAAACAATTCGGAAGAGGGAAATGGAATATGAAGGAAAAATCCTATGTCAGCCTTCGGGAAGGCTTTCCTTACCAGGTTCGGCAGCAGGAACAGCTGGTAATCGTGGATCCATATGAAATCGCCCGGTTGAATCAGATCCTTAAGCTTATTGAAAAACAGGTTATTGGCGGTTAAATATGCATCAAAATAGCTGCTGTCATAAACTGTACGGGAAGGGAAATAGTGGAATAAAGGCCATATTGTGTCATTACAGAAGCCACCATAATATTTCTCATTAAGTTTATGTGGTATTTCAACAGGATACAATTCAATTGCCTGATGCACTTTCTCTTTGCCCAGCTCAAGATCACCAGTGCCTACCCAGAGAATATTAAAAGCAGGATCTTTGCCCGGATTTATTTTTTCGGATAATGAAAGAATAGCTGAAACCAGCCCTCCTGAATTCTGAACAGTAAAGTATTCTTCCTTCTTCCTGACAATCTTGAAGGGCAGCCGGTATGCTACAATTATAATTCGTTTAAATTCAAATTGATCAAATTTTTTCATGTTTTATGGAAGTCTTTCTGTCTGGTTCCTCCTGTGTCATATAAGCAATATTAATGCTTATTCTGACAGTCTTTTATAGATTTCCCTGCTGCAGTGACACCCTTTAGTCTGCAGCTGTTCGTTATATTGCTTACAATTTAACCTGATGAACAACTCTCTGGGGAAATGGTATTTCAATTCCTTCTTTATCAAAAACGATCTTTAATCGTTTGCGGAATTCCCCGGTTATCTCCCATTGTTTTAAAGGTTTGGTTTCCCCCAGGATTTTTACAATGATAGCAGAATCTGCAAATTCATTTACCCGTAAAAATTTTGGAGGGGTAATAATGGAATCCTTAAAGACAGGATCTTCAGCCAGCTCATTTCCTGTCCTGTCTATTACTTCAATAAGATGCTCGAGATTGGTGTTGTATGCAATGCCCATGTCGAGATTTACCCTCGCCCAATCCTTTGAAAGGTTTGATACTTTGGTTATTGAACCATGTGGGATGTGGTGAACTGTTCCGTCAAGATCTCTTAATGTGGTCTTCCTTAAGCTTATATCCTGTACCATTCCGCCAGTGCCGTCAATGTTGATAACATCACCGATCCTGTACTGATTTTCAAGGATAAGGAACAAACCTGTGATGACATCCCTGACAAGATATTGTCCGCCAAATCCAAGAGCAAGACCAGCAATACCGGCACCTGCAAGCATCGGGCCTATTTTGAGCCCCGCTTCCTGAAGGATCATAAGGGTAGCCAATACAATAATGACAATGTGCAGGGTGACGTTAAAGATCCTTATTAGTGTATCCTCACGTTTTATTTCCGATTCTTCTGATGATGTACTGTCTGCTTTAACGGCCACTCTTACTGTTTTTATGATTATTTTGGCAAGAATTTTA
>CAZKMH010000298.1:0-5050 GCA_964553395.1 uncultured Rikenellaceae bacterium
GTCAGCATACCACCCTTTAAATATTTTGTTGAAGCGATAGCAGGAGATAATTTCACTGTCAATGTTATGGTGCCGGCCGGTTCAAATCCACACATATACGAACCATATCCTGAGCAGATAATCAGGCTTCGGCAATCTGTTGCTTACATAAGCAACGGGTACCTTGGTTTTGAAATGACCTGGCTTGATCGCTTTTATGAGGTCAACAGAAAAATGAAAAGGCTTTCGCTTGGAGAAAAAATTGATCCGATCGAATCGGAACATCACGACGGAGATCACACTGAAGGGGCCGATCCGCACTACTGGGTTTCACCGGTTTGTGCTGCCGTTATGGCATCTTCAATCAGGGACTTCCTGATTGAGCTCGATCCGGAGGGCAGGGAGAAATATGAGGAGAATTTTAAAATATTATCCGAAAAGATAAACGGTGTTGACCTGAAAGCCAGGGAGCTGTCTGTACCGGGCGGCAAAAAGTCTTTCATGATCTATCATCCGAACCTGGCATATCTGGCTCGCGACTATGGTCTGGAAGAGATCAGTGTTGAATTTGAAGGGAAGGAACCCACTCCCTCAAGGATGAAGGAACTTGTTGACATTGCGAAAAGGGAGAGACTGAATGTTATTCTCGTTCAGCGTGAATATGATACGAGAAATGCAAGGGTTATAGCTGATGAGATCTCCTCGGAAATTGTGATCATTGATCCCTTATCGGAGGACTGGCTCACTGCCACTACGGGCATAATAGATATTCTCCGGAAAAGTTTTGATAAGAAAATGAATTGATATTTTTATGGGAGCATACCTTCTTGAAATGAAAAATCTTTCTGCCTCCTACGGAGCGGAAATTGTCCTTAATGATGTTGATTTCAAGGTCTTCGAGAATGATTTCATAGGCGTGATCGGTCCGAACGGGGGAGGGAAAACAACACTTTTAAAGGTAATACTTGGCCTTGTGAAGCCTGTCAGAGGTCAGTTGATATTCAATCACGATCTCATGAATGGAAGCAGAATTGGATACCTTCCCCAGATCTCAACCGCCGATAACACCTTTCCTGTTACAGTCAGGGATGTTATATTGTCCGGATTAATGATACGGAAGAGTCTTATATCGGGGATGTCGGTATCGGATAAGAAAAAAGCCGATCTTGTCATTGATGAATTTGGACTGGCCGGTTTTGCCGACTCCTCCCTGAACGAATTGTCGGGCGGCCAGCAGCAAAGGGTGCTTCTCGGACGCGCCGCAATAGGAGATCCGAAACTGTTGCTCCTTGATGAACCGGGCAATTTTGTGGATGCCAATTTTGAAAAGGATTTTTACGAAAAGCTGAAAGAGCTGAATAACCGCATGGCTATACTTATGGTTTCCCACGATATCGGAACGATCTCTGCTCATATCAAGTCATTTGCATGCGTTAACCGCAGCCTGCATTACCATCCTTCATCGGAGATCACAAATCAGGAACTGCTTGCCTACGATTGCCCCATTCAGCTGGTAACACATGGCCCCGTGCCTCATACCGTTCTAAAAAACCATTGACATTGGAAGGAACTATTTTCGAATATGAATTCATAGTGAAAGGATTGCTCGGAGCGATCTTTGCAAGCATTACAGCAGGATTGGCCGGAACTTATATAGTTTCAAAGCGGCTCGTCTTTTTAAGCGGAGGTATTGCCCATGCATCATTCGGCGGGATAGGGATTGGATATTTTGCCGGAATAAACCCTGTTGCCGGAGCAGCCGTTTTCAGTATACTGTCTGCACTTGGGGTTGAATACCTTTCGGTGAGGCAAAAGATAAGGGAGGACTCCGCTATTGGCATATTATGGGCATTCGGGATGGCAACTGGCATAATTTTCATTTATATGACGCCAGGATATACCCCCGACCTGATGAGCTATCTGTTCGGAAGCATTCTTACAGTAACTTATGCCGACATAATTGCCCTGGGAGTAATGTCAATCCTGATGATACTTTATTTCGGATTCTTTTACAGGACTATCCTTTATATTTCATTTGATGAGGTTTTTGCAAGGACCTATTCATCGTATGTAAATGTTTTCAAATATACAACAACAGCTCTGATTGCGTTGACCATAGTATTGAATATCAGGATGGCCGGAGTTGTACTGGTTATATCGCTTCTGACCATCCCTCCGAATATTGCGATGCTGTTCACAAAGGTCTACCGGAAGATAGTGCTCTGGTCAATTATTGCCGGTTTTGCCGGCACTGCTGCCGGTTATACGATTTCATACTTTGCAGGTATACCTGTGGGAGCAACAATTATTTTTACGCTGGCAGTGATATGGGCAGTTTGCAAGGGGGTTCTCTGGTCTGGGAAGAAGGTCCGTCGAGTAAATCCGCCGACGTCGGTTAAAACCACGCCGTCGGTTAAAACCACCGTCGGTTAAAACCACCGTCGGTTAAAACCACCGTCGGTTAAAACCGACGGGAATTGAAGGGTTACTATTTATAAACTAAATAACAGAATCATGGATTACGACCTAATAGTTATTGGAAGCGGGCCCGGCGGATATGTGGCTGCTATCAGGGCTTCGCAGCTTAAAATGAAAGTGGCTGTGGTTGAAAAGGCAGAAATAGGAGGTGTCTGCCTTAACTGGGGATGCATACCAACCAAATCGCTGCTTAAAAGTTCACAGGTGATTGAATACCTGAACCATGCAGCTGATTATGGTATCAGGGTTGAAGGGACCATAAAGGCGGATTTCAGCGCTATGATCGCCAGGAGCCGCAGTGTGGCTGACGGAATGAGCAAGGGCGTTCAGTTCCTTTTCAGGAAAAACAATGTTGAGACGATAAACGGTTTTGGCAGGTTGAATGGTAACTCGACTGTTGAGGTTGAGGACGCTTCCGGAGGCAAGAAGACCTATACTGCCAAAAACATAATCCTTGCAACCGGTGCGAGGTCAAAAGAGCTCCCTGATCTGAAGCAGGATGGTAAAAAAATCATCGGATACCGTGAAGCCATGTCGCTCGACAAGCAGCCGGGATCGATGGTTATAGTCGGATCGGGAGCCATAGGAAGCGAATTTGCGAACTTCTACCAGTCGATAGGTACCAGTGTGACCCTTGTGGAGTTTCTTCCCAGGATTGTTCCCAACGAAGATGAGGAGATCTCAAAGCAACTTGAAAAGGTCTTTAAGAAGCTTAAAATGAAGGTTCTTACAAATTCAACTGTCGAATCGGCGGAAGTCGGCGATACATGCAGGGTAAAGATCAAAACACCTAAGGGAGAGGAGTTTGTTGAAGCTGATATCGTACTGTCAGCCGTCGGTGTCAGTACGAACCTCGAGGGGATAGGCCTTGAAAAGGCAGGAGTGAAAATCGAAAAGGGGAAAATTGTTGTTGATGACTTCTTCAATACAAATGTTCCGGGAGTATTTGCCATCGGAGACATTGTTCATGGTCCGGCCCTGGCGCATGTAGCATCAGCCGAAGGGATAATATGCGTGGAGAAAATTGCCGGACTCAGCCCCGAGCCGCTTGATTATAATAATATTCCTGCTTGTACATATACCAGTCCTGAAATCGCTTCGGTCGGATTTACCGAGGCGGCAGCCAGGGAGGCGGGATACGATGTAAAGGTTGGCAAGTTCCCTTTCACCGCATCCGGTAAAGCGAGGGCTGCAGGTTCCCGGGAGGGATTTGTGAAACTTATTTTTGACAGCGCCTATGGTGAGCTGCTTGGTGCACATCTGATGGGCGACAATGTTACGGAGCTGATATCCGAACTCGTTGTTGCACGTAAACTTGAAGCAACCGGCCACGAATTAATTAAATCAATTCATCCGCATCCTACTATGTCAGAGGCTATAATGGAAGCTGCTGCCGATGCTTTTGGTGAAGCTGTTAACCTTTAATACGGCAGAACGCAACCTTTTTTAACCTTTTTGCATCATATTTTAACGAATTGCTGGTGATTGAGACAAATTTTATTTATTTTTATAATCGTTTAAAAGGTTACCCCCTTTGCCTGATATAAAGAATATAATAAAAGGTTGTCTTGCCGGTAACAGAAGAGATCAGGAACTTCTGTACAGGAGGCATGCAGGTAAGCTTTACGCAGTATGCCTTCAGTATTCTGGTAATGATGAGGAAGCCAGGGATATCTTGCAGGATGGATTTATCAAGATATTCGAGAACCTCATTTTTTACAAGCATGAGGGTTCTTTTGAAGGCTGGATGCGCAGGATAGTGGTTAACACCGCACTTGAGAAGTACCGGAGCAAGCACATGTTGTACAGGGTGGAGGATATTGATCTGATACCCGAACCGGAGGCCAATCCGGAAAATACCGATTATTCTGGTCTGGAAGCAGTTGACCTGCTCGATATTATCAGGGAATTGCCTCCAAAGTACAGGATGGTATTTAACCTTTTTGCAATAGAAGGTTATTCCCACAAGGAGATCAGCCAGATGGTGAAGATCTCTGAGGGTACTTCAAAATCGAATCTTTCGCGCGCAAGGATCATCCTTCAGAAGAAAGTGAACCTCTATACCGGTTTGAATAAAAGCATGGTAAATGGTTAATAAGGACGCAAATATTGATCTCCTTTTCAGGAATGGACTTAAAGATCTTGAGGTCCTTCCCCCGGTTGAGACATGGGGCCAGATCCTTCCTGTTATCAGGAAAAGGCAGAAACCGCTCCTTTTCCTGAGAAGCGCTGCACTTATAGCTGTTCTTCTTTCAATCGGTTTCCTTGCCTACCAGTGGAGCCGTGAAATGACGATTACGGTTATAGGTCCTGAACTTGCCCTGGGTGAAGAACCGGTTCAGTCGCCTGGCAATACGGCAACCCGCAGACCGGCACGAAATAGCAGAATTCTGGTTCCCCGGGCCGACCAGTCAGATAGCAGGATTTTTGCTGATCAATATGATTCAATCCTGGTGCCGGTTGAAGAGAATATAACCGTTACAGATACAGGCTTCACGTTTGAAAATAACAGAATTGACTTCCGCAGAAATTTCCTGTTGTCTGACAACAATCTGATAAGTAATTACGGGCTGGAGAACAGCGCCGGTGCCGA
>CAZKMH010000299.1:0-5010 GCA_964553395.1 uncultured Rikenellaceae bacterium
CTGGCCACCCCTCCTTCAAAAGGAGGGGAAACTTTTGTCCCCAAAACTCCTTAGGCTGATGGCTATGGGGTTACCCCTTAGGGAACAGGCCAGCTTCAGCTGGCCGGGGGTTTCCCTTCAGGGGGGATTGGGGGTAAATTCTCCGTACAACTCTGTATAACTCCCTGGTTTATATGTTTCCCCTTAAAATATTAATCTCCAATTCTTTCTACCCTGATGTTCCTTAAAGCCGCAGTTGTATTCCATGATGCAATGCCAAATGGTCTCGATAACTCAACTTCCGGCCGTATTGACAATTCATCATATTTTCCTTTGACGTAGTTGACTGCTATTTCATCATCTATGAGGGCCCTGATAGTATCTCCCCTTACCAGAAGTGAGATTCGGTACCAGCGCTCCTTTTCAAACTCCATGAAATTTGTAGTCTGGTTTTCAGATGCATCCATTGAATTGATGCTGCTCAACCCTACAGTTGTTCCGCCCCACCCTCCGACAATGAGTGTGCAGGGATCTTTACCGACAGGAAATGTCATGCCACAGAAAAAATCATTTCCTGCAACACGTTTTGCCTCAAGAGTCACCTTATAATTGATTTCGGGGAACTCTTTTTTCCATGTTATTCCTGTACAGCCATCTCCCATTCCAAGAATTATGGCACCACCCGAAACATATACAGGTCCCTGCGGTCCGAAGTTTGTGATTTCCCAGCCGTCGAGATCTTTCCCGTTAAAAAGATAAGTGCTGTCATATTCAGGAATTGCCGGAACTGCCGTTTCCCTGGCTGCCTTATCTTTTTTCGATCCGCCGCAGCAATAAATCACAATAGGTAATGCTATCAGTAACGTAGCAGTTTTACAGTTTACCATTCCTGTTTTTTTTATAAAAATAAGAATTTCTATTAAACAACACCTCTGTGTACATCTAATGTTTATGAGGTCATACGTTTTATTATGCACAGTATCCATTTAAAACTATTATGAGTAACTTAGAGGAATTAATGCTTTCGCAGTGTGCTTACGATGACTGATATCCTGCTGATTATTACCGGACTTCTCGTACTGATTGCCATTATTCTGTTAATCAGGATATTGATCCAGGCGAAAAATCCTTTGCAAATGCAATCACTAAAAGATTCCCTGTCAGTTTTCGGAAGTGATCTGAATAAGATCAATGTTTCGCTGAGGGATGAATTTCAGCTTAACAGGAAGGAATCATCAGGAATAGCCAGGGATAACCGTGAAGAGCTGGGTAAATCACTTCAGTCACAGGCTCAGAATATTGAAAGCCGGTTGGACAGAATGAGGGAGACAATTGAAAACAAGCTCAGGGAGATCCAGACCGGGAACGATAATAAACTGGAGCAGATGCGTAAGACTGTCGACGAAAAACTTCAGGAAACTCTGAATACGAGGATAAGCGAGTCGTTCAAACAGGTGAGCGAACAGCTTGAAAAGGTTTATAAAGGGCTTGGTGATATGCAAAACCTTGCCACAGGGGTAGGCGATCTGAAAAAGGTTCTTTCGAATGTAAAAACCAGAGGTATACTCGGAGAGATCCAGCTTGAAAAAATACTCGAACAGTATCTCACAGCCGATCAATACCTGAAAAATGTGCGTATAAAAGCCGGGAACAGGGAGGTTGTGGAATTCGCCATAAGACTACCTGGAAATGACAATACCGACGAGCCGGTACTTCTTCCCGTCGACTCAAAGTTTCCCATCGAAGACTACCAGCGGCTTCTCGAGATCTATGAAAATATTTCCGATTATTCAAAGGAAGAGGTAACCAGGGCTGAAAAAACCTTCGATGGCAGCGTAGTTAAATCAGCCAAATCGATCCAGCAGAAATATATTTATCCGCCCCTTACCACCAACTTCGCAATAATGTTTGTTCCGACAGAAGGACTTTATGCCCAGATACTGACACGCACAGGATTGTTTGAACAACTCCAGCGCGAAATGAATATTACTGTTGTTGGTCCTTCGAACCTCGCTGCTTTTCTGAGCAGCCTTCAGATGGGATTCCGCACACTTGCCGTACAGAAACAGTCAAATGAGGTATGGAAAATCCTTTCCGCAGTCAAAACCGAATTTGCGAGCTTTGAAAAGGTGCTTGTCAGAGCACAGAAGCAGATCACCAGTGCAAGCGGAAGCCTTGAGGATCTTGTCGGAGTGCGCTCAAGAGCAATACAAAAAAGACTGAAGACACTTCAGGAACTGCCTGAAGCTGAGGCTGCAAGAATCCTTGCATCGAACATTAAAGACGCAGATAATGAGACAGATACCGAGGCGGATGATTCAGAACCCGATGATGAGGAAGAAATAACTGACGGGAATTCTAATAATAATTTATAACCAATGAAAAAGCTTATTTTTATTAGCGCACTATTGCTGAGTATAGGTATGTTATGGTCATGCAAATCTGAGCAGGAAAAAATGGAAAACCGGATGAAGAAGTTCATCACATCTTATGAAGCCAAAATTATTCCCCTTTATCGCGAACAGGCAATTACATCCTGGAATGCAAATATAACCGGGACGGATGCAGATTTAGCCTTAAGTGAAAAAGCTTCTTTTCAATATTCAAAGGTATTTACAGATACTGATGCTTTCAATGAGTTGAAGGAACTTAAAGAGTCAGGAGCAGTTAAGGAACCATTACTGGCACGTCAGCTCGACCTGCTGTATGATGCATACCTTGGAAACCAGGTTGATACAAGTCTCATTTCAGAGAGATTAAAAATGGAGACTGAAATAAATAAGAAATATTTAAACTTCAGGGCAAAAGCTGATGACAAGGAATTATCCGATAATCAGATTGAGGATATCTTAAGAAACTCCACCAGCAGTACTGAACTTCAAACAGCCTGGGAGGGGCACAAGATGATCGGTTCCATTGTGGCTGAAGATATAATAAAGCTGGTGAAACATCGTAATCTGATCGCCACTAAGCTTGGATTCAGCAACTTCCACGAAATGAGCCTTAAACTGTCAGGACAGGAACCCGCGGAAGTAACCGCAATCCTTGACGAACTTGACAATCTCACGAGGGACAATTTCAGGCAGCTGAAAGGAGATATTGACGTCTATTATACAAAACGGTACCGGGTCAATACTGCTGAACTTCGTCCGTGGCACTACCAAAACAGGTATTTTCAGGAGGCTCCGGAGATCTATCCGGTTGATTTTGACAAGTATTATGAAAAGCAGGACCCGGCAAAGCTGGCAGAATCATTCTATGAAGGTATCGGCCTGAATGTTGAACCAATCCTCGCAAAAAGCGATCTGTACGAAAAACCAGGTAAAAACCAGCATGCCTTCTGCACAGATATCGACCGTGCAGGCGATGTTCGCACACTTGATAATATACGTCCCGATTCATACTGGATGAACACAATACTGCATGAACTCGGGCACGGGGTCTACTCATATTATAATGATATGACACTTCCCTTTACACTCAGGGATGCAGCTCATACATTTACAACCGAAGCCATTGCCAACATGTTCGGAAAGCTGGCTAAAGATCCTGATTGGATGCTGAACATGGGCATAATCGACCGGAACGAAAAAGAAAAGATCGCAGATGACTGCAGCAGATCATTACGTCTGGAAATGCTTGTATTCAGCAGATGGGTGCAGGTTATGTACAGATTTGAGAAATCGATGTACGAAAATCCCGATCAGGACCTGAATAAGCTATGGTGGGATATGGTTGAAAAATATCAGATGGTATCAAAACCTGAAGGACGAAATATGCCTGACTGGGCAGCGAAGATACATGTTGCGCTCTACCCCTGCTACTATCATAATTACCTGCTTGGGGAGCTGCTTGCATCTCAACTCTATATTCATATTACAACAAATATTACAAAGAACCTGTCATTTGTGGGAGATAAAGCCGTGGGTGCCTACCTTAAAGAAAAAGTATTCCTGCCGGGCGCCAGGTACTACTGGAATGATATGATCGAAAAAGCAACAGGCGAGAAACTGACTGCAAAATACTATGCAAAACAGTTTGTTAAATAACTTTACTTAACCATTACTGAACACCATCAATAAACTAACCGGATAAATCTTATTAATCAATTACTTAAAGCTATGGCAAATTCTAAAAAGATCAGGCGACGTGAATTCATTGGATCAGCAGCTGCTGCATCCCTTGCATTAACGGTAGTACCAAGGAATGTTTTGGGAGGACCAGGATTTGTGGCTCCCAGTGATAAGCTTACTCTCGGATACATCGGTTGCGGTACCCAGGGATTAAGGGAAATGACCTCGCTGATTGCAAATCCTGCACTTCAGATCGTAGCAGTATGTGATCCCAACAAGTTCACAACTGATTATGTTGACTGGTCACAGAACGGGATCCGTAACAATATAAGGACAGCCCTGGGAGATACATCGTGGGGAGTAAACCTTAACGGAATTCCGGGAGGAAGGGATGTGGGGCAGGAATTTGTCCAGAAATACTATGCAAAATCCAAAGATTCAGGTACTTACAAAGGTTGTTCATCATATGTTGATTTCCGCGAACTGCTTGAGAAGGAAAAGGATATTGATGCGATCAAGATCATGACTCCCGATCATCTCCATGCTGTAGTGGCCATTGCATCGATGAAGAAAGGGAAACATGTGGTCACCCACAAGCCGATCGCTAACCGTATTAAAGAATTCCGGGCAACTGTGGAAACGGCCAAAAAAACCGGTCTGAGCACCCACCTGCTTGCATGGAGCAGAAGGCCGGGATACGATCTCGCAAAAAAATGGATAAAGGATGGACTGATCGGTACTCTCAGGGAGATACATAACTGGTCGAACAGGCCGGTATGGCCGCAATGGCAGACAAACCCGACTGAAACACCACCGGTACCTAAGGATTTCAACTGGGACCTGTGGCTCGGCCCGGTACCCGATCGTCCTTTTCATCCGAACTACACACATGCCGTTTTCCGCGGATGGTACGATTTCGGAGGTGGCAGTATCGCCGACATGGGGCACTACAGCCTCT
>CAZKMH010000300.1:0-5004 GCA_964553395.1 uncultured Rikenellaceae bacterium
TCCCTGAATATTCTGAATCAGTTAGAATGATTTTCCCGGGGTTCATTTCGAAAACACCCCCGAAACCATAACCATCTTTATATTTGGGAACAACATGCATATGCAGGTGTGATATTTTGTCACCATAAGCGCCGTAGTTGATCTTATCCGGACTAAATGCCTCTGCAATTGCTTTGCCTGCCCTCGCCACATCACGCATAAATGCATTGCGCTTCTCATCGCTCAGTTCATGGAAATCAGCCGAATGATCATTGAATACTACATTGCAGCGGCCAGGGTATGATTGCTCCTTAAACAGGAACAACCTTGATACTTCAAGGTTACAGATCATAATCATTAAACTGTTCAATGTTTCATTGTTCTGACAATACAGGCATTCCGAAACAGGGGTTTTCATAAAGGTGGTTTTTTATTGACATTTTTAATTCAAATATTATCCGTTTAATAATGATTTAAATATGATTTTATCTTTTAATCCAATCCTGATGAATTCTGATAACCGGCAATGACCATGGTTTAATCAGAACGTCTTTTAAATCCAAGGTTTTCAAAAAAGCTGATCGCTCTCCTTAACAATCCAAAATATAAGGTCACAAATAGAATCAGCGACATCGCCCACAGGACCATAATATTGAACCAGAATGTATCGATTTCAAGACCGCCAAGAAGTTTCACGGGAGCATAAAAATGGGCTCTCCCGAATCTTGAGGTGCCTTTCATATATCCCGGTCTGTATTTTTGAATGATCCTGTCTTCCTTTTCAAGGCTAAACTTTGTATTGGCTTCATCGAGGACGATAAAATTCAATTGTTCATTTTCGTTGTTTTCCTTCAGGTTTATTAATCCCTCGGCCCCGATTTGGTTTATTAGTGAATCTGTAACGGCCTCTTTCTTTTTCAGGATCTGATTGCTGAATGATCTGAATTTTTTTTTCAGCATTTCGAGGCGGGCCCTTGCCTCTTTCTCTGTTGCAGCATCAAAGTCCCGTATATTAAGTGAATTTATCCAATCTCCCGCAGGCGGAACATTTGCACGGGACGAAAGTATATTAATGTACCAGGCAAGTTTGCGGAAATTAGTTTCAACAAGCTCCCTGTTTGCAGGTGTTCCCCTGTACTTCATGCATTCATGCAGATCGACCACCAGTTCATCAATAAGAAATGAAGCAATATATTCGCTGGGGTTTGCTTCAATTTCATAATCTATAAATTTCATTTTATAGTCATTGTTTTTAAACTGATTAACAGCAAGGGCTTCAAATGACCAGCGGGCCGTCATAAGATCACCTAAAACAGGTACATATTCAGGTGCTGAGTATTTACTCAGGTTGAGCTTATCAAACTTAACGAGAACGCCGCTGAATAAGAACTGGGGGATCAGGATGAAGGGGATCAGTATATAAATGGTTATTACTGAATTAAAGGCAGATGATATATTTAATCCAAGTATGTTGGCAACACAGGAGGTTGAGAACAAAATAAGCCAGTAACTGAAAGCCATACCTCTGATGCCCAGAATCAAATTGCCTATAAGAACAAACGAAACTGTCTGGATTGCAGAAATCATGAACATTATCAGGATCTTGGAATTCAGATAGCTGAGCCAGCTCAGGTTGAGGAATGACTCTCTTTTAAGGATCTTCCTGTCTTTCACAATTTCTTCCGAACTGATCATCAGTCCAAAGAACAGGGAAGTAATCACACACATAAACAGGTATGCCGGTATGTTTTCATTCTGGCTGAATATATATGATTGCCCGCCTGAATATCTTGTAAAAAAAGCCAATAAAAAAGCCAGGGCAGGAGAACCGAGAAGACTCATCAGGATATACTGCCTGTCAGCCAGTTTTGATAAAAGATCACGTGTAAAAAAAATCCTTGTCTGCTTCAACAGGCCCGGAATGTTGTAATAATTGGCAGGTAAAGGAATCTTGCTCCTGTCATTTTTTTGGTTCAGTGCTGAGCTCATTTTTTGGAACTTTTCAGCCCATTCTCCGGGGGAGATCTTTCTTGTGTGGGTTGCCTTACCCTGTTCATTTACTACCCTGGTCTCGATAATCTGAAGGATCTGATCAGTGTTTATGTTGCCGCATGTCGGGCATTGATCCTCATCAGGATTAGCACGGTTGATGTGAGTTTTAAAATAGACTATTACTTCTGTGGGATGTCCGTAGTAGATTTGGTATCCGCCTTTATCAATGATCATTATCTTGTCGAACATCTTGTAAAGATCGGAACCGGGCTGATGGATGTTTATTATAACCAGTTTCCCTTTGTATGTTTGTTCCTTGAGCAGACTCATCACAGTTTCAGAATCAACTGATGAGAGGCCGGAAGTTGGTTCATCAACGAAAAGCACAACAGGCTCTCGGATCAGTTCCAGTGCAATATTGACTCTCTTGCGTTGACCTCCGCTGATTATTTTCCTAAGAGGATTTCCTACTTTAAGATCACGTATATCTTCCAGATCAAGGTCGGAAAGTGTTTTATTTACAGTTTCCAGAATCTTATTTTCAGGCAGATTACTGAGACACATCTTTGCATTATACCAGAGGTTCTGAAAGACTGTCAGTTCCTCGATCAGGAGATCATCCTGAGGTACATAGCCGACAATGCCCTTCAGATGTTCTTTATCATTGTCGTCGTAAACACTATACCCGTTTATCAGGACCTCTCCTTGTTGCGGTTTAAGTGTCCCGTTCAGAATGCTCATAGCAGTTGATTTGCCCGCACCGCTACCACCCAAAATGCCAACAAACCTGCCTGATTCTTCATGGAAATTAAGATTCCGGATGCCGTTATTACTTTTCCTGAATTTAAATGAGACATCATTTGCGTCCAGGAATACCCTCGCTGCATATGATGTTCCCGAAATAATGCTAACCACTTCTGAATAATAAACCGGATTAATGCCGGAACCGCGTATCGATGATCCATGGTCAAAAGTATATGTCACTGCGGATGCAATTGTCTGGCCGTTCAGGTACAGATCATCTATTCCGGAATATCGCATTAAATAAGTGTTGGTGCTTGAGATATGCAGAAAATTAATCGTTCCCCTTATTCTTTCATCATACACATGCCTTACTCCCGGTAGCTCATACTCTTTATTATTATTGATTACCAGAAGGTTACTTTTGCCAGACATCACGGCTTCTGTCCCCATAATAAATCCTGAAATATCGTGGTATTCTGATCCGCTTATGAAGAAAGCATCGGCCACAGTCTGCAGAAAGTCAAGTTCGTTTTCAGTGACTTCTTCACCAAATGAGATATAATCAATTAACTTCACCAGAAGATAAACCTTGTTTTTTTGCTGAAGCTCTTCATTGATCTTTTCGCATATTGCAAGTATCCTCATAGCGTTAAGTGAGGTACGCTTCATGTCCTTTATGCTGCCTTTTGTTATTCTTTCAGACCTGTATTTTTCGAGGTATTCCTCAAACATTTTCATATAAACTACAACCTGCTCGTTGTTAAGGTGCCTCGTAAGGAACAGCTTTACAATTTCTTTTCCCTTGCTGGTTATTACAGTGTCTTCATGGATATCACTTATCAATGCAAAGAGCTGAATAAGTGCTTTTAATATTTGTTCGCTCATGAAATATTATATTTGAATTTAAATTGGGAAAATACTAATAACTGATATCTCCTGTTAAACCATAAAATTTATCTTTGTTAAAGGTAATTCAAGTTTATAATTTTTAATACATAGACTAATATTTCAGGAACCGCGAAAGCATGAAGTATATTTGCTGACTGGTTATTTTTTCTTCAGAATACAAGGTAAGCTTTAGCCCCATGACTATATCATCAGGATTTTTGAGTTATTCCGGTCCGGTCGACTATAGCAGGATTGATTTTCTTTTAAATGACCTGAAAGAGTCAAAGGGATTTATCGACCTTGACAAGGAAACGGGCAGGAGGGTATATGCCATAGTGGTTGAGTGCCTTGAGAATATAATTAAATATTCAGCAAAAGAACCTGCAGCAGAACTTAACATTCAGCCACGTATTTCTGTCGGTGATCAGAATGGAAGAATTATAATCAAAGCCGGCAATCTCATTGAGGCTGAAAAAGCCGGCGATATAATCCTGAATATTGACAAAATAAACTCATTGGATGACAGTGCACTTATAGCGAAGCTGAAAGAGAAGATAAATATGACCCGTAAAAAGGAAGACAAGGGCGCCGGACTCGGTCTTATGTTAATAAAACTGAAGTCAGGGAATAATATTGAGTATAATGTTACCAGCCTTGCTGATGGTTGTAATTACCTTGAGCTAACAATTGAAGTAAATGAATATTTGTCATGAGAAAATTGATAGTTAACAGGACTTCAAATTCACCGGAGGTACATTTTGATCCGGAAGAGAAAAGGTTTGAAATCTCGGGAGAGTCGAGGCCTCCTAATGTCCCTGCCTTTTATGATGAGATAATCGGGTGGGTGAATGATTTTACCAAAGATCTTTCAGTTTCTGGTGATAAAAAAGATCCGGTTGAGTTTAACCTTGATTTTAATTATTTCAATTCCTCATCCGCAAAATATATTCTTGACTTTTGCAAGAAAATTGCCACTCTCCGTGCAAATGGGGAGAATGCAATAATAAAGTGGCATTATGAATCCGACGACCTCGACATGCTTGAAGTCGGTAAGGAGATGTCACGTATGGCAAGGATACCTTTTGATTATGTGCAGAAAGACCCTGGCAGCAATCAGGAATAAAAGCGGACCTGTCAAATCCCTTGAATCTTAATTCCCATTACCAGAATATCGTCAATCTGCTGAAAGCTGCCTCTCCAGTTTTCTATTTCCCTGTCGAGCAGTAATTTCTGGTTATCCATGGTGTCGATATAAATTGACAAAAGGAAATCCCTGAATTTCTGAGATTTGTACTTCTTTCTTACCGGTCCGCCAAACTGATCTGCAAATCCATCCGTGAAAAGGTAAATCAGGTCTCCGGATTCGCATTTTAATTCGTGATTGGTGAATTCCTGTATTTC
>CAZKMH010000301.1:0-5000 GCA_964553395.1 uncultured Rikenellaceae bacterium
GATGGCCGCTCCGATAAACGACCTGTCAAGGGGTTGTTCCGTAAACGATATAGTGAGTATGATTGCAATTACAGCCAATCAGGCTGCAGGTTAAAATTAACAGTGAAGTTCTAATAGAATCGCAGAAAATGATTGTTCTAGTACTGAATTGCGGAAGCTCATCAATAAAATACCAGGTTTTCAGGATGTCCAGTGGCTGTAATATGCTTGCAAAAGGACTATTGGAACGTATTGGGTTGAATGAGAGTATCTTAACGCATAAGCCTACAGGAAAGGAACCTTATAAGGTGATAACGGATATTCCCGACCATACTACCGGGATAAATATGGTTATGGAAGTTCTATGTAATCCACGCCATGGCGTCATCAGGAATATCAACGAAATAAAAGCTGTCGGCCACAGGGTGGTCAACGGTGGGGAAAACTACAAGGATAGTGTTCTGATTGACAACGATGTTAAAAGGGATATCGAAGCGTGTATTGAACTTGCCCCTCTTCATAACCCGGCTAATCTTAAGGGGATACTGTCAGTGGAAAAGCTTATTCCGGGAGTTCCCCAGGTTGCGGTTTTCGATACCTCATTCCATCAGACAATGCCCGATTATGCATACATGTATGCCTTACCGTACGAATATTATGAGAAATACAAGATAAGGAAATACGGTTACCATGGGACCAGCCACAAGTTTGTCGCTCATAAAGCAGCCAATATTCTGGGGAAAGACATACATAAGCTCAGGATTATTACCTGTCATCTGGGAAACGGTGCCTCAATCACGGCTGTATTGAACGGAGAATCAGTTGACACATCAATGGGTTTCACCCCGGTCGACGGCCTCATTATGGGTACCCGCACCGGCGAGGTAGATCCCGGAGTTTTGGTTTATATTGCTGATAAAGAACACCTTAACATTACTGGCGTTAACAACATTATTAATAAGAAAAGCGGGGTATTCGGCATTTCCCAGATCTCTTCTGATATGCGTGACCTGGAGACTGCGGCCGAGGCAGGGAATAAAAAAGCAATCCTTGCCCTGAAAATGTACGCATATAAAGTGAGGAAGTTTATTGGCTCATATATGGCCGTTATGAATGGTGCCGACCTCCTCGTCTTTACAGGCGGGATTGGTGAGAATGATTTTAATATGAGGAGAATGATTTGTTCAGATCTGGAGAACCTTGGAATACTGTTCGACGAAGAAGCCAATAACGGGTCAAGATGTAAAGATGTGGTCATTTCCAAACCGGAATCATCAGTAACTGTAATGGCAGTAACCACTGACGAAGAATATGTAATAGCATTTGATACTCACTTTATAGTCGAAAAACAGACAGTCTGAACGGCTGACTAAAACCTTAACATATAAAAATGGTATTAAAGAGCCTTGCAGACCTGAAAGAAATTGTTGCCGGCGAACCCAAAAAAAAGCTTATTGTGGCTGCAGCCCAGGACCAGCACTCCCTGGGGGCGGTAGTCCGCGCCTGGAAGGATAACGTAATTGAGCCTATCCTGGTAGGCGATAAAGAACAGATTCTTAATATCTGTGCCGCAAATAATTATGACATTACCGGTGTCAGGATCATTCATGAACCGGATACAGATATGGCAGTTGAAATGTCGATCAAAATGGTCAACAGTAAGCAGGGTGATGTACTGATGAAGGGAAAGATCGGAACTTCATCTTTACTTAAAGGTGTTCTGAACAGAGAATGGGGCTTGAGAACAGGGAACCTTCTTTCGCATTTCGCTCTTTTTGAGGTTGAAACTTACCCGAAGGTAATAGCAGTAACAGATGTTGCAATGAATATAGCTCCGAATCTGCAGGATAAAATTGCTATCATAAACAACTCTGTCGGCTGTCTTATCAAGCTGGGCTATAAAATGCCGAAAGTGGCAGTACTTGGTGCAGTTGAAATGGTCAATGAGAGTATGGAGGCAACACTCCATGCTGCATTGCTTTCCAAAATGAATCAGCGTGACCAGATCAAGAACTGTTTAATCGACGGCCCTCTTGCTTTTGACAACGCAGTGAGTCTCGAAAGTGCAAAACGTAAGGGGATACGGAGTGAAGTGGCAGGCGATACCGATTTGCTGTTAATGCCTGATATTGAGGTTGGCAATGTCCTGTACAAATCCCTGGTTTTCTTCGCCAGAGCAAAAGTAGCTGCAGTGATCCTGGGTGCCAGGGTGCCAATTGTCCTGACATCACGGTCTGATTCGGAACAGGCGAAATACGACAGTATACTTCTCTCAGCTGCCGCGAGCAAATAAAAATCGTATGATCAAATCCCTTGATCAGATGGTCGACATGGTACTTTCACAGAAGAAAAAGTACCGCATCGCCGTTGCATGGGCTCAGGATACCGGTACCATTTCAGCAATCAACAGAACTGTAAAGGATGGTTTTGTTGAGGCTATAATGATCGGTCAGGCCGGAAGAATAAAGGATCTGTGTTCTGAGCATGGGATTGATCCCTGTCTGTTCAGTTTAGTTGACTCGGAAAATGAAACTGATGCTTCTGAAAGAGCTGTAAGGCTTGTAAAGACAGGGGAAGCCGATATTATAATGAAAGGACTGGTCGGAACCGATAAATTTCTGAAAGCAGTTATGGATAAGGAATATGGGCTTATGTTACCGGATGCTGTAGTGAGCTACGTGGGCGTCGTTGAAATACCGGCATACCATAAATTACTATTTATTACCGATGCTGCAGTGATCCCATATCCTGATCTGAAACAAAAAGTTGCAATGGCCGGTTATGCAATAAATATTGCCAGGAGATTCGGCATTGATACACCTAAAATTGCGCTTATAGGGGCATCAGAGAAGGTGAGTTCTCATTTTCAATATTCTACTGATTATGTAGAAATGAAGAGGATAGCGGAGCAGGGGTATTTCGGCAGGTGCATAATGGATGGTCCACTCGACCTTTTCCTGTCATGCGATGAAAAAAGTGTGGAGACAAAAGGAGTCAGAACCCCGGTCAACGGTGATGCCGATATTTTGCTCTTTCCATCTCTCGAATCCTGTAATCCGTTTTACAAGTCTCTTATGCTTTTTGCTGAAGGGGAATTGGGCGGATTGATTATGGGTACCAGTAAACCTGTGATCCTGATGTCAAGAAGCGAAAGCGAGAAATCAAAATACTATTGCATTGCGATTTCATGCCTGATGGCATAAGGCTGCTTATGTACCGAATTTAAATTTATCCTGCAGCATATGTTAAATAGACTCATCCTGGCTGTAAACCCCGGGTCCACATCGACAAAGTTCGCACTTTATGAAGAAGAGACTCTGATTTTCGAGAAAAGCCTGACCCATTCACTTGAGGATATCTCGGGCTTTGAGAAGATAACCGATCAGTTCGGTTTTCGGAAAGACCTGATTATGAAAGAGCTTGAGGAACGGAAAACTGATCTCTTAAGGATCTCCGCTATTGTTGGAAGGGGAGGACTCGTGAAACCAATCGAATCAGGGATTTACAAAGTGAACGATAGAATGATGGCAGATCTTAAAGAAGGGCTACTGGGCCAGCACGCAAGTAATCTTGGCGGCCTCATTGCAGATGCAATAGCTTCAGAACTGCCAAATGCCGAGGCTTATATAGTTGATCCCGTGGTAGTTGACGAACTTCAACCCATAGCCAGGATTTCAGGTCACCCGGAAATTGAAAGGATCTCAATATTTCATGCACTTAACCAGAAAGCTGTTGCCAGGATGTATGCTGCATCCATTAACAGAAAATATGAAGAACTGAACCTTATAATCGCTCACATGGGCGGGGGAATCAGTGTCGGAGTTCACCGCAAAGGCAGGGTGATCGATGTCAACAATGCCCTTAATGGAGACGGACCGTTCTCCCCGGAACGGTCAGGATCCCTCCCGGCCGGTCAGCTTGTTGATCTCTGCTTCAACGGAAAGTTTACATATAAGGAGATCAAATCGATGTTAACCGGAAAAGGCGGGATGGTGGCATATCTCGGAACAAATAATTTCAGGGATGTCTGCAAAAGAGCTGATAATGGAGATCAGAAAGCCATCCTTATCAGAGATGCTGCAGCATACCAGATGGGAAAGGAAATAGGTGCGGCAGCAGCTGTTCTCAAAGGCGAAGTTGATGCTATTATCCTCACCGGAGGTATGTCGCACCAGAACGGGCATGTGAATAAAATAAAATCGATGGTTGAGTTTATAGCTGAGGTGGTGGCCTATCCCGGTGAGGACGAGATAAAGTCCCTGGCTTTCAACGGATTACTAGCGCTGGATGGAAAGATAGAGATTAAGAAGTATTCCTAAGGATTATTGAATGCCACAGGAATTACCTTTCCATTGTAGAACTTTCTCCCTCTGATCGCAAAATCCACGATCAGTTCCGCCATCTCTCCGGCTTTGACCGGAGCCTTCAGGCCGGGAAACGCTTTTTCAAACATTTCTGTCCCTACTGAACCAAGGGCAAGACAGTTCACAACGATTCCTGCCTTATTAAACTCCACGGCAAGACATTCGGATAAACATGCCATTGCCGCTTTTGATGCACTGTAAAAGGAGAGCCCTCTGTATTTAGAGCTACCCTGGAAACCTCCCATACTTGCAATATTTACAATGTGTGATCCTTTTTTCATCAGGGGTTGAATTGTCCTGATGACAGATGCAGTGCCGATGAAATTCGTTTCCATCATCTCCCTGGCTTCGGCGGAAGTGAAATCCATAAAGTCTTTTGTGATCAGGACTCCTGCTGTATTTATCAGAATATCAACATGTTTAAAATGTGAAATGACCATCTTCCGGAATTCCTTCTCATGTTCATCAAATGACGCCAGATCAAGGCTGTAAGGTATAATATTGCCCGAAGCTCCGGGTGATGACAATAGTTGCAAAGCTTTCCTGTTTCTGCCTGTGACAATAACACGATAATTCCTGTTTTCTGCGAGAATCAGGACAATTTCTTTTCCGATGCCCCTTGTACCTCCGTTAACTATTATATTCATTTTTGGATTA
>CAZKMH010000302.1:0-1066 GCA_964553395.1 uncultured Rikenellaceae bacterium
AATATAGCTTTTTGATAGTTTTCAATGGATTTGACAAAGTCATAATTTCCATACAAAGCACCTTTCCAGAAATATACCATCCAGTCATTCGGATTCAATTGTATGGCTTTATCAAACTCTTTAATAGCCTCTGCATATTTGCGGATATGGCTAAAATATTGTCCCCTGTAAAGGTATGCCTCTGATAATTGATTATCAAACGATAGCGCTTTATTTGCCAGGATCAGAACAGAATCCAGAAATTGTTCCGTGAACAAAGTTTTCCAGTAATGCTTGTCCCAGTATACCCAGGCCAACCCGGTATATGCCTGGGCAAATGTAGAATCATACTCCAGCGCCTTTAGATAATGATCTTTAGCATTTTCAAGCAATTTGCTATTTCTCTCCTTATCAAAATGGTACCTCCAGTGTTCATCCCTTCCTCTCTTAAAATAATCATAGGCGGTTAAACTGGTAGTAGGTGTTTTCTCTATCAGGTGCTTTTCTTCAGGAGTGATTGTTGCTTTCAATTCGCCCGCAATTAACCGGGCGATTTCACCTTGTAAACTTATAATATCGGTGGTTTGTTGAATTTGCCTGTCGTAGGATTTTCCCCAAAGATGCCGTTCGTTCTTCCCGGTAATTAACTGCACACGTAATACGAATTTACTCCCATATTTTTGACCGCTTCCTTCAACTAAATAATTCACATCCAGTTTCTTTGCTATTTCAGGAATCGTTGGTCTGTCTGCCCCGGTATATTGAGCGGTGGAGGATCGTGAACGGACGCTGAATTCTTTAATTTTCTGAAGATTGATAAGAACCTCTTCCATTACGCCATTGATAAAGTATTGATTACTGTCACTCGGACTGTCATTTATAAAAGGTAATACAGCTATTGATTTTCCAAGTTTTGAAAGATCTGTATTTTCTCTCCCTTTATTAATGAAATTAAATGTCACCAGTGCGACTATTATTAAAACACTGATTAATGTTACAATTTTCCAACCGGTTGAAGATGTGTGGCTGGTCAGGCTATTATGCTTAATTGCAATGGCAGACTTTGTTTTCATGACCCCGGTTGGTG
>CAZKMH010000302.1:1076-4984 GCA_964553395.1 uncultured Rikenellaceae bacterium
CAGATCATTGTGCCTGACAACAGTTACTGGTTTTGTTTTCCTGACCCCTGCCGGAGTTATATCATATACCCAGGACAAAAAAACAGCAATTACAAAGCCAATACAAAGGAGAACAATTACTAATGCTTTAGTCGAAACTGGCAATCTTAATGGTTCTGCGACCAAATCGACAAGTTGTAGGATTACAAATGCTATGGCAGCATAGACAGTTATTACATGGATAACCTTGCGTCTTTTAAGTTCATTAAGGAGGTTCCCAAGCTCACCTGGTTTGCGTTTCATTTGATTTACATATGAATCATGATTAAATTTAAATTACAAAGAATCAGAATATAAACTATGATCCGGCTGAAATTGTTCATGTTGATCAGAACAAACCAACAATTCAGGAAATTTAGGTGTAGTAGCAGGACCACTCGCTAAAAAAAAATTGACTTCAGCTTTTTGCTGGTGTAACTTTAATATGTTAATCACTGTAAACAAGATAAAGTATTTGCACCATGAAAAAAGTCGTAATACTACTCCTGCTTTTTGGTATTGTGCTTAACCTGATGGCACAGGATAAAATTAACCTTGATACATTAAATTTTGACCAGCTTAATCTATATAAATTAAAAGCAGTCAAAATGAGAAATACAGGTGCGATAATGGCTGTTACAGGTGGTACAGCTCTCATAATTGGTGTTAATCTCGTATTAAATTACATGAAAACACATCCTTTTAAAGATTGGGGCTCTGATCCGGAACCAGGTATCTATTCAATTCTTTACATGTGCGGTGCTGCTACAACGATTATAGGTGTTCCCCTATTGATAATCGGAAATAACAGAATAACTAAAGCTGAAATTGCTTTAAAAAAGTTTGATATAAAACCAACGAATTCAATGGCTGTTGGATTAGGAATAAAAATAAGTTTTTGATTTAATGTAGAACGATAACCTATACCCGGCCCTAAGATCAATCCGGGGACTTTTTATCTTATAAAAGATACGAACAAACCATTTAGTCATAAATAATAAAATTGACTTTGGCTTTTTGCTGGTGTAACTTTGCAGGTACATTCAATAATCCTCTTATTTAAAGATTTAAGCTAAGGAGAACGCACTGGTTATATTCAGAAAAAATCTTAAAACAAAGGAGGTAAAAATGAACACTTATATCACATTAATGAAACTGACAGATCAAGGGGCGAAAGATCTGAAAACAGCACCTAAAAGAATTGAGGATGGCTTAAAAATGTTTGAAAAAATGGGTGGAAAATTGATTTGCTTTTATGCTACGATGGGAGAATATGATTATATCGGTATAGGAGAAGCACCCAATGATGAGGTTACTACTGCATTCAATATCGCTTTAAGTACTCTTGGGAGTGTAAGAACAACAACCATCAAAGCATTTACGATCACGGAGTTCGGAGACATCATCAAGAAATTACCGTAAAGAATCGGTTTTTTATTGGATTTGAAATTGGATGTGCCAGTGTGTTTTTCATTTTATATTATCACATAGATTCAATTTTCTTCTACCTTGCAAGACCACAATTGGTTATAGATCTCTCCCCGGAAGAGCAAGCACAATAGAATACAATATGGTTGACAATAGTTCGTCACTTGACTTTAGTATCAGGATAGCATAACTTTATAAACATAAAGCCAAAAAGATATCTGATGGCTCAGAAAACCAACAGTCTTGAAAGGTTCTGGAAAGAGTTGAAGAGACGTAAATCCTTCAGGGTGATTGCTATGTACGCGGGGACGGCATTTATTATCCTTGAGGTAGTAAATAACCTTGTAAATCCTTTGAGATTACCTGAATGGACTCCTACATTGGTTGTTGTTCTGCTCATAATTGGATTCCCATTTGCGATTATCTTTTCATGGGTCTTTGATATAACTCCAGAGGGAATCAGGAAAACTGAGTCATTCGAAGAATCTGAGAAAACAGTAGCTGAAAAAAAGCCTGTTAATAGGATGTTCCACATAAGCAATATTATAATAGCTGCTTTGATTATTGTGGTTGTTATACTCGCTTATCCAAAAATTTTCAAACGAGGTGCGCTGGAAAAATTGAGATCATCAGGAGAACGAATATCTGTTGCAGTGATGCCATTTCAAAATATGACAAATGACACTATGTGGAATGTCTGGCAGGATATGATCCAGATTAATTTAATAACCTCACTTTCAAATGCTGAGCAATTAAAAGTCAGGCAGATAGAAACTATTAACAGTTTACTTCAAGGCAAAGGTCTTGTAAATTATGCTTCAATCTCACCTTCCCTTGCCAGTTCTATCTCCCGAAAGCTGGATACTAATGTTTTCATTTATGGTAGTATTGGTAAAGCAGGTTTTACAATACGTGTTAATGCACAACTTATCAACTCAAAAACGGAAGAAGTTTTTAAATCTTTTCAGATAGAAAGTTCAGGAAGGGAAGAAGAGATATTTCATTTGATCGACTCGCTTTCAATGATGGTAAAGAATTTTCTTATAATAAATAAATTGGGAGAAGGGATACCAATTGATTATCAGAAATTTGTAACTACCAATTCTGCTGAGGCTTACAGATATTATATTTATGGGGAAAATGCTTTTAAAAAATCTGATTTTTACACGGCACGGAATTGGTACCTGCAATCAATTGCTATCGACACAAACTTTACTGATGCTTATATTATGCTTTCTTCAACATATCAATATCAAGGAATTTATGATCAGGCAAAAAAATGGTCTCTTAGGTTATACGAGAAAAGAGATATTTTGCCGATGTATCAGAAAGTATATGCTAATTGGGGGTATGCACGTTATTTTGAAACACCTCATGAAGAAATTAAATACCTGGAACAACTTCGGGAACTTGATGATCAGATACCATTTATGTATTACTTAATAGGTGGAGATTACCGGAGATTGCAAGAATATGATAAAGCGATCCCATATTATGAAAAAGCATTGGGCATTTATCATAAATGGGATGTAAAACCATGGTGGACAAACTACTATACTGAACTTGGAAGGGCTTATCATAAAACTGGCCAGTACAAGAAAGTGAGAAAAACTTATAGGAAAGCTGAACGGGATTTTCCTGACGATCCTTCCCTGATTTACTGGCAGACTGTATTGGCATTATCTGAAGGCAAACAAAAAGAAGTAGATAATTATGTTTCGAAATACAAATCAATTCGTAAAGAAAATTCTGCATCTGAGGCAGAAATAGTCACAAATCTGGCTGGAATTTATTCCGAGGCGAATATACCAGATAAGACGGAGAAATATTATAGGGAAGCACTCTCACTGGAACCGGATAGTGCTGAAAGGCTTAATAATCTTGCTTATTTTCTGATTGATAAGAATCAAAATACCACTGAAGGTCTACAACTTGTTGAAGCTGCATTGAAATTAAGTTCTGATGATTATAATTACCTGCACACTAAAGGTTGGGGATTATTTAAGCAAGGAAAATATCAGGAGGCACTTGACATCCTTCAGAAAAGCTGGGATTTAAGAAGACAATATGCTATTTACGATCATGAAGCATATCTTCACCTCGAAGCAGCAAAAAAGGCTGTTGCCGGTCTGAGTACTAATAATCAATGAAATAAGGCATATCAAATTTTTGGGACAACTTCTATTATGTTGTTTTACTGCATTATGCATTAAACCTCAATGATAGTAACCTGAGGGATTTTGGGGGTGAGCAATCCATAAAACCTTCCCTGAGTTTTGTTTGTTGCTCTCCTGCTGTTATTTTCTGCAAATTATTTTATCGTTAATACTTCCTCTCATTTCCATATATTGCGTTTTATGCCAAATCATATCCATGGGATTATTATTTTGGATTATTCCCATGTAGGGATGCCATGGCATGTCCCTGCCAAAATCTTGTTGACCCACCTGGGCTCGAACCAG
>CAZKMH010000303.1:0-4959 GCA_964553395.1 uncultured Rikenellaceae bacterium
AGTACGTGTGATTGAATTTCAAATATATTAAGATTTCAACCGCACAAGACGTTATTATTAATATACAGTAACTAACTTGTCCTGACGAAATTTTTGTAACTTTCAATCGTATAATACATTTGATTAATTAATGATGAAAACATTTTTTATTATTCTCCTGTTTATCATTAATACCTTCTGCACCGGTGACCCGGTAATGAATATTGGTTATTATTTTTCTACTCCTGACCAGATTTATCTTTTACCTGAAACTCTTCTGGAGATTTCCGGTATAGCTGGATTGAATGAGTCTTCAATTGCCTGTATCCAGGACGAGCATGCCACTATTTATATTCATGACATAGACAAAAATCAGATAGTCAAAGAATTTAATATCGGCGACAGCGGCGATTATGAAGGAATAGCCCGGGTTAATAAAACACTTTTTATCCTGAGGAGCGACGGGGTTATTAACGAAGTAACAAATTTTGAGTCCGGAAAATTCGATAAAACTATTCATAAAACAGGCATAGAGTGGAAGGACAATGAGGGATTCTGTTACGATCAGAAGAATAACAGGCTCCTGATAGCACCCAAGGAGACTCCGGGGAAAGACTCAGGGAACAAAAATATGAGATACATTTACGGATTCAGTCTGGTTTCGGATAAACTCATCAATGAACCAGTCTTCAGGTTTGACCTGGAAGTCATCAAAAAATTTGCCCTGGACAACAAAATAAAGGTACCGATGAAGGGCAAAAAAGGGGAAAAGCAGGAACCTGATCTGGAATTAAGGATCTCTGCGCTCGGAATCCATCCCGTTACAGGTAATTTATTCGCAGTATCAGGTACCGAAAGAATCCTGTATGTCTTTGACACGAAAGGCAACATCAGGTACATTCAGAGGCTGAATTCCGATCTGTTCAGGCAGCCTGAAGGAATTACCTTCATGAAGAACGGTGATATGTTCATTTCAAGCGAGGGAAAGAAAAAACCTGCCACCCTGGTCCGGTTCAATTATAAACCAGGTAATGTGGCTTTTTAACAACAACCAACTATCAAAAATATGAAATCCACCCGGCGTAAATTTATTTCGACAACTTTTGCAGGAGGTCTTGCTGCTGCAACTTTGCCCCTATCATCCTGCGGATCAGAGAGTACAGTTTCGGGTTCATCAGCCGACCTGAAAGCCAGGTATGCAAAGCTTGATGAAATAATCAGAAAACCAATTCTGAAAAAAGAGTTATTTGCAGATCCGGTTATCATTGAGACTGTTGAATTGTTGCGATATGATAGAAGTTTTCTATGCAAAGTCAGATCAAAAGACGGAGCAGAGGGAATCTCAGTTGGTCACAGCGGACTATCCACGCTTTTTCCAATTTTCCTCCGAAACCTGCAACCCTATTTCATCGGACAGGATGCCCGTGAGCTCGATCTGATACTTGAAAGGATCTATATTTATAATTTTAATTTCAGGTATAATGGCATTACACTGGGATTGCCACTTGCAACCATAGAATTTGCCATTCTCGATATGCTTGGACGCATTGCAGATAAACCGGTGGGGCAGCTGATCGGGGAGATACATAATCCGGAGGTTGGAGTTTATGTGGCTACAGAATTTCGGGAAAAACCGCTGGAAGAACATTTCGACCTGATCAAAAAAGCAGTAGCCGAATATGACGTTAAGGCTCTTAAAGTAAAGGTAGGATATCAGTATTCCGGAACAAAAGATATTCATTATCAGGGAGTTCCAGGGAAGACTGAAAAACTGATCCCGCTGCTCCGTGAGACTTATGGTAATGATATGTCCCTCTATGCAGATTCAAACGGTTACTATAATGTCAGCGAGGCAATCAGAGTCGGCAAACTCCTGGAAGAATATAAATACAGCTATTTTGAAGAACCTGTTATGTATGACCACTTTGAAGATCTCAAGGAGGTTGCAGATGCTCTGACTATTCCTGTTTCGAACGGTGAGCAGGATCAGAGTTTTGTTCATTTCCGGTGGTCAATTGCCAACGATGGACTGGATATTGTGCAACCTGATAATTACTATTTCGGAGGAATGATCCGTTCCATGAAAGTGGCGCTCATGGCAGATGCATTCGGGAAATCATTTATACCACATATGTCAGGTGGCGGCCTGGGATTTCTTTATAACTCTATTCTGGTTTCAGTTGCTCCTAATGCCGGACTCCATCACGAATTCAAGGGACTTGACACCAGCGTAAAATTTGAATGCCCTACATCACCTCTTAAAATCGTGAATGGAAAGATCAAAGTTCCCACAGGGCCGGGCATGGGTGTTAATTTTGATCCTGATTTTATCAGAAAGCATGAACCGGTAAAAATGTAATTTCAGCTGTTATTCATTCCAGCCGGGCAATGAAACTGTTGCCTGGTAGTTGGAATAATTATAGAGTGGATTCCTGACCGGTTTATATAATTTACCCTGCTTCGGATTATCGCTCTGGGTGTACACCCACAACTCATCCGGATTCCAGACAACTATCTCATCGCGGCAGTCGCCCGTGATATCAAGAACAGCATTGCACATATCGGGGTGGCCATCATCCGGAAATGCAAGTACCTTTCTGCCCCACCCGTCAAATACACCACCTTCCCTGATGTTTGGATTATGCACATAGAATTCCTCGTCCTTCCCTGTCCAGTTCAGAGGAAGGCACATGCTTCCGAACTGATTTGGTTCAAAATCGTGATATATATTTCCTTCAGCATCAAATAAATGCTGTATCCCCTGGTTGCCCCAGAAATTTATCGTAACCGTTTCGAGTCCTGGCATATCTGACCTGAAATTCGCAACAGCCGGATTCTGAACATGTCCGATAAAATACTGTTTGATGATATTCCCCTCCGGATCCACCCTTACATAACCGGCATTGCTGGCAGAATACATTATCACCGGTTTAGCACCGGGTGTCTCAGAAAAATTTACAACAGCAACACCATCAGAGTGATCATCAATATTCTTATCGAGACACCATAACTGCGTTCCATCGTCATCGTACAGAGAATAACCAATAGCCAGCTCCTCCCTCCCATCGTTATCAATGTCAGTGCTATAAGGATAGTGCCCGGTTTTACAGCTTCCTTCCCAGATAACTTTAAGATTTGAGTTCATCACCCAGAAATTAGTATACCTGTCCTTGATGAGGATATCAGAGTTCCATCCTTTCCCCTCACAATCAAAGAAAAAGAGGCAATCGCCCAGTATCTGAGGGAATCTGTATGTGGCCAGTTTTGATTTTGGTGTTGATGCTTTATACTTACTCTTTCCCGTAGCACCATCAGCAACAATTATTTCAAAGTTCATGCAATAGATCACTTCATTCTTCCCATCGTTATCAATGTCGTGGATCTGAAAACCGACGTCATTAGTCAGGTGATTTTTTCCCGGATCCGGAGTGCCGATCTGCCAGAGTTTTTCCCCGTCAAATGTCACTGCAGTCAGGCAGCTCAGTTCACTGTGACTGTCACCCGGGCCATAATGCACAACCTGCCCGATCAGGACATCTTCCTGTTTATCTCCGTTCAGGTCGCCAAACCTCAGATTACGGCCGACTCCGAATCCTTCAGTTTTTATCTTCTTCCATACCACCATAGCAGGATTTGCATTTTGTAATGAAAGAGATTCCTGCTCATAAGCCGCTTTTCTTATTCCGATTTCTGAAATTTCTTTTCCTGAAGTAAGTACTTCAACATATTTATATTCCGATTTCGCATTCGAAACCAGTCCGATCTTTCCGGAAGTAAAAGAATCATCAACCACTGTCAGGCTGATTTCATCATTAAGTTTTGCAGATATCTGGTTTCCTTTAACAGTAACTATCGCAAGAAGGTCTTCATTCGGGTTATAGACAAATTCTTTTTCTGCAAGAATTGTTTGATTCAGTGATCTGAAATCAGGTCCATGATTAAATTTTGAAATGTATACGACAGAATCCTTAATGCCAAAAAAGTAGAAACATCGGTCATTTTTATATCTGAATGCAATACCGGAGTATTGCAGAACATTTTCTGGCCGGAACCGTACTGTCAGCTTATAATTTTCCCATAATGAATCGCCGGCAATTATCATTGGATGTGTGGACCGGTTTCTGTCGTTAAGAAAAGTCTGGCACATAATATTACCTGAGCCATCATTTCTGATCTGCCATGCAGTACCCCAGCCGGTACCAGAACCAAAGCTTGAAACCACCCAGTTTCCTTTGATGCCGGCTTCAGGCAGATAGTGATATTCGGTGTGTGGTCCAACAGGAGCTGAGAAGAGTCCTGTGTCAAGATTGTTGAAATCGTCTGTCAGCAGTGTTTTATTATAACTGTTGCAGCCAGTAAGATGTACACAAAAAATTAACAGAATTATGTAAGTCTTATTCATGATTACCCGTTTATTTTTAAGTATATAAGCAAATGTCTGCTAAATATAGAAATATTTTAACGATATGTGAAAGTGTCCTGAACCGGCCGGCCTGTAATATTTTTCCGAATCTGTCTGTCACTATTTCCCGGGATTGTTTAACTTGGGTTGTGTCAGGGGATTCTGAAGTCGGCGAAGTATTGAGGATCAGGTGTAATCCACCAGGAATTAGTCATCACTATTGTGGTTGACGGGGCGGAAGCGTCTTTTTTGTTCAAGGTTTCATGTTCCATGTTCCATGTTGCAGGTTCAAGTGGTGAGTGTTAAGCGGAGAGCCCTGAGTCATAAGTACCACCGATTGAAGTTGCAACTTTCAGGAATTTCGTATATTTATAATTTGATGCCCCTGCTAATGTTAATCTCGCGGTTCATTGAAAAAGAAAGTCATCGTTCGGCGAATTTTTCACCCTGACAAGTCGCGAATAGCGTTTTTTTTTGATTATGATGAACCGGGAACAGCTTAAAAATAAACTAATGAAAAATGCAATTATCAAATTCAGCGCTCTGATAGTGCTGGTTATTCTTTTCGGATGTTCATC
>CAZKMH010000304.1:0-4936 GCA_964553395.1 uncultured Rikenellaceae bacterium
CCGGATTGCGGTATTTAAATGCAAGATCGAAACCGAGTTCAACAAAATCAGCCATTTCCTGAACTGAAGCAGGGGCAAGAACAATCAGATGGTAATCTCCATGTCCGCCGCCTTTAACTGCCTGAAAATAATCGGATTGTGCAGGCTGTATTGTACCGAGTCCGGGTCCGCCCCTTACAACATTGACAATCAAGCAGGGCAATTCAGCTCCGGCGATGTAAGTTATCCCTTCCTGTTTCAGGCTTATCCCGGGTGAGGATGAAGTTGTCAGCACTTTTTTTCCGCAGGCTGCACCGCCGTAAACCATATTTATTGCAGCGATCTCACTTTCGGCCTGAAGAACCACCATACCGGTTGTATTATAAGGTGCAGCCTCCATCAGGTATTCCAGTATCTCACTCTGCGGTGTGATAGGATACCCGAAATACCCATCGGCACCGGTGCGGATTGCAGCCTCAGCAACAGCTTCATTGCCTTTCATTAACCTTAATTCCTTTTCCATCACAAAGTTATATTTTTGTTTTATAAACAGTTATAACTCCATCCGGACATACCATTGCACAGTTTGCGCAACCAATGCATAGCTCCGGATTTGCAGGATATGCATAGAAATAGCCCTTGTGATTGACTTCCTTTGCCATAGCAATAGTGCCTGTCGGGCAGTTAACCATGCACACCTCACATCCCTTGCACCTGTCAATATTTACAACAATACTGCCTTTTATCTTTGCCATTTTATCAAATTTAATTCTTTTTAATCGGGTGATTTTCCCTGAATTTTTTAAGCCGTAATTCCATATCGCCGAATAACTCTCTGGGAACCAGGGATACACAGGCCCTAAGACCCTCTTTCCTTTCGCTTCCGGTTATATTGAGTGTAATTGCACTTATACCGTAATATATTAATTCCTCCAGCAATGTGCTTCCGTCCATTCCCGGATAGGAAATTGTAAAATAGAATCCGTCAGCAAGAGGCTGATCAAGATCCCGGTCATATACTATATTAAATCCGTTGGAAACAAACAAGTTCTTCATTATTCGTGCTTTATCGCCATATTCCTGCAGATCATCACGGAATTTGTATGTACCGTCATTCACCGCTTTCAGCAGTGCTGCAAGGCCATACTGGACTGAATGAGTCACCCCGGCTGACAAGCCATATAAAGCCCCAAAGATAGCTGAATATCCGAATTTGTCAGTAGAATAATATCTCAACAGATCCGGATAAGAACGGTGAAAAAGATGATCCGAAATTGCCATGATCCCTATTCTTTGTCCGGCATAACTGAAGATCTTTGAACTAGAAATCAGCAGTACATAATCATCAGTGTACCTTGCAACTGTTGGTTGGAAGGGTGGTTTTCCGGGATTTGAATAATCCTTCCTGAAATCCATTCCGAAATATGCAAGGTCCTCAATTACGATAACATCATACTTCTTTGCCAGCTCACCAATAACTGCCAGTTCATCCTCGTTCAGGCAGATCCATGTTGGATTGTTTGGATTTGAATAAAGCAGGGATGATATTTTTCCAGTTTCGAGATACGATTCAAGTTTTGCCTTCAGTTTTTTCCCCCTGAAGTTATAAACATCAAAGGAACAATAATTGTGTCCGAGCATCTTCACCTGCTGTTTCTGAACCGGGAATCCTGGATCAAGAAAAAGTGTACCCTCCTTGGTTCTGTCATTCCTGTTGGCTACAAGGAAGCTTACCATCCCTCCCATCATGGAGCCAACCGTGGGGATGCATCCTTCAGGTTTGATGCCTGTATTCAGGAATAACCTGATGAACCTTGAAGCCTCCTCTTTAAGGATGCCTATGCCGGAAATATTCGGATAAACGGCTCCCACGCCATTTTTAAGGGCAGCTATTTCGGCATCCACTGCAATTGAAGGACAGGGCAAACCCGGTTCTCCCATCTCCATCCGGATAAATCTTATACCCGTCTTTGCTTCCGTAAGGTTCACAAGATGGTTAATCTCACGAATCGATGCTGAACCGGCTTCAGGAAGTCCGTTTTCACGGGCAATTGATTTAATTAATTCGGATGGAATCGGAATATTATTCATTTTATTTTTTCAGAATTTTCTTTTGTCAATTACCCGTTGTGCCTTACCCTCGCTTCTTTCAATGGTTTTCGGTTCCACAAGTGTTACCTTGATAGTGAGACCGGTGGCACTTTCAAGGTTATTTTCAAGTTTCCCGGTCAGTGACTGCAACTGGCTGATCTTATCCAGGAAAAACTCTTCATCGACCTCTACCTGAAGTTCCAGAGTATCAAGGTTGTTTACCCTGTCAACAATGATCCTGTAATGCGGTTTTATTTCGCTCATTTCAAGAAGTACTGTCTCAATCTGTGACGGGAACAAGTTCACACCCCTGACAATCAGCATATCATCGCTTCTCCCGAGACATTTATCCATCCGGACAAGTGTTCGTCCGCATTTGCATTTTCCATAGTTGAGCCGTGTCAGATCGCGGGTGCGGTAGCGGATAAGGGGCAATCCTTCTTTGGTGATTGTTGTAAATACCAGTTCTCCCAGAGTGCCCTCGGGCAGAACCTCCCTTGAGTCGGGATCTATTATCTCCGGATAGAAATGATCCTCATTGATATGCAAACCTTCCTGTTTAATGCATTCACTTGCAACTCCCGGTCCTATAACCTCGCTAAGTCCGTATATATCAATCGCTTTTATTCTGAGCTTACTTTCAATCTCTCTTCGCATGTTCTCAGTCCATGGTTCAGCTCCGAATACACCGGCTTTAAGCTTAATTGTATTGAGGTCAATCCCGTTGTCCTGTATAGCTTCGGCAAGGAATAATGCGTATGACGGAGTACATGCAAGAACGGTTGTGCCAAGATCGCACATAAGCTGAATCTGACGCACAGTATTACCTCCCGAAATAGGAATTACAGAGGCTCCAATCTTTTCCCCGCCATAATGCAAGCCCAGTCCACCCGTAAAGAGTCCGTAGCCATATGCAATCTGAATAAAATCATTCCTGTTGGCGCCTGCACTGGTCAGGGTTCTGGCCATAACTTCCGACCATGTTGCAATATCGTTGCGTGTATACCCTACAACAGTCGGTTTGCCTGTAGTTCCCGAAGATGCATGCAGACGTACAATCTCGCTCATCGGGACGGCAAAAAGTCCGAACGGGTAATTATCACGAAGATCAACCTTTGTTGTAAAAGGAAGCTTTGTCAGATCTTCGACCGAATTAATACTTTCAGGGCCAAGACCTGCTTCCTGCATTTTATGACGGTAGTACGGAACATTAAAATAGACTCTTTCAACCGTTTCCCTCAGCCGTTCATTCTGAACCTGCCTGAGATCGCCTCGATCCATACACTCAAAATGCCTGTTCCAGATTTCCATTATTAAAATAAAAATTATTCCTTATGTCAGCTTGTTTCACCTGTCTAAATCCTGTACAGATCACTTGCCCGGAGTAAGTCCATCTCGTGATCTTTCAGTGCTTTGATTGCTTTTTCATTATTGCTGCACCTGAGCACGATCACCGATTTTTTTCCTGTAGTGAACGCATAGGTATACTCAACGCTGATGTCGATATCAGAAAGTATCCTTAGCACCCGGGCATAATATTGTGCTTCATCCGGTGCAATGACGGAAATAACTTCCGTCATGTTCACAGTGAACGATTGTTGCTTAAGGATTGCTTTTGCTTTTTCGGGATCAGAAACAATGAGCCGCAGGATCCCGAATTCCGATGTATCGGCAATACTAAGGGCAGTGATTCTGATTTTTTCTTTTCCCAATGTTTCCAGAACCTCTGTAAGCCGACCTGATTTATTCTCAAGAAATACTGATAACTGTTGGATTATCATGACTTTGTATCAAATAGTCAATAATTTGGTGGCTCGAAGATACTAATAATACCTGTTCATTATAAACAAAGTATGAAAGATCACTTTTCTATCCTTATCCTGGCATCAACTACAGTAATGTCTTCAGGGCTGCCAACCAGTGGATTAAGGTCTATCTCTTTAATTTCAGTTGCAAACCTCAGCAGGGTTGAGAGTCGTACTATGATCTCGGCAAACTTCTGCTCATTGACTCCCGGTTTTCCACGTGTTCCACGTATTATCCTGTAAGCCTTCAGGCTTCGTATCATTGATTTTGCTTCATCGAAAGTAAGAGGAGCCAGACCTGATGATATGTCTCCCAGTACCTCCACAAATATTCCTCCCAGGCCGCATAGAATAACATGTCCGAATTTTGGTTCATACTTGGCGCCAATGAAGAGCTCAGTCCCCGTCAGCATCCTTTGGACAAGAACTGCAGTGACACCCCCGATCTTCATCATCCTGTTATATTCAGCTTCAAGGTGTGCCGGTGTTTTAATGTTAAGGGTCACTCCGCCGACATCAGATTTATGTACGTGTCCCACAACTTTTAGTGCCAGTGGATATCCGGCCCTTTCAGCAAGTGCTATGAGTTCTTTCCTGCTTTTTACAACGGCTTCCTTAACAGTGGGGATATTTGCTGCACGAAGCAGCTGCTGGATAATATCAGGCCCGGCATATCCTGTGGCTGCATTATCAATAATGCTGCGGATAAGCGGTACATCGATATCTTTAAGGAAAATCTTTTCTTCTGCCGGAAACGGTGTATTGGAAATTTTTGTGAGCGCCCTCCCCAGCACAACCTCGTCGGGGAAGTTCACATGACCTTTTCCGAGGAAATAGTCAAGTTCGGTCTGAGAGCTGGAAACAGACGGCAGGATCGGGAACAGCGGTTTATTGCACTCACTGATTTTCCGGTGCAGCAGGTCGTAAATCACTGACATATCATTAAGTCCGTTGCTACCGAATATCACTATCATGCCGTCGATCTGAGGCATTTGCCTGTCGACGTAGGTGATGATTCTGTCAAGCTGCTCGTCGGTTGCAGTGGCAATCATATCTATCGG
>CAZKMH010000305.1:0-4919 GCA_964553395.1 uncultured Rikenellaceae bacterium
TCAGAATTTTATTTATTACAGGCTGAAGGCTTGAGCCAATCATTTTCGAGAGCAGGAAAGGTGCAAGACCAATAATTGCCACAAAGCTGATGAGGGTAACTGCGGAGATCTTTTCGAACCATTTTGCATCTGTAAAATGATAATAATTCTCATTTGTTGTCGGACCAAGTAAAAGTATTGCAATTACCCTGAGGATATAGACTGCAGTAATTACTATTGACGTTACTGCAATAATTGTCGCAATCCTGTGAAACAGGTCCGGATGCTGGAATGCACCGACAAATATTGTCATTTCGGCAACAAATCCGCTTAGTCCCGGGAGTCCCAGTGAAGCCAGTCCGGCAATTACATAGCAAACAGAAAGAAATGGAATAACTTTCATTAAACCTCCCATTTCATTGATCATCCTTGTATGTGTGCGACCGTAGAGCATCCCGATGAGTGCAAAGAAAAGGGCAGTCATCAAACCATGTGAGATCATCTGGATTATGGCTCCGTTCATTGCCGTTTTGTTCATCATCAGGATTGCGAACAAAACCAGGCCGCAATGACTTACAGAAGAATACGCATTTATATATTTAAGATCCTTCTGGGCAATGGCGCCAAATGCACCGTAAATGACACTTACCGTTGTAAGAATAATAAAGATCCATGATAATTCCCTGGCAGCTTCAGGCATAAGGAAGATTGCAACTCTGAAAGCGCCATATCCTCCAAGCTTCATCAAAACACCGGCATGAAGCATCGATACGGCAGTTGGTGCAGACGAATGCCCATCGGGCGACCATGTATGAAAAGGGAAAAGTGCTCCAAGTACTCCGAATCCGACAAATGTCAGCGGAAAGAAAATATACTGAGCTGACATTGGAATTTTAATCTTAGATATCTCAAGAATGTTGAAAGTCAGCCTGCCACCTTCAGGTGCTGAATTAAAATATATTCCGAGTATTCCGACAAGCAGAAGAGCTGAAGCTCCCATAAGCATAAGTGTCAGCTTCATAGCAGAATACTCCTTTGGTCCGCTGCCCCAAATTCCGATAAGGAGGTACATCGGAATAACTGCAAGTTCATAGAAAAGGAACATTGTAAACAGGTCAATCGAAATAAAAAAACCAAATACCCCGGTTGCCAGAAGTATAAGTGATATAAAAAACTCCTTAGTGAGAAACTCCATTTCCCATGATGCAAAAATTCCGGCTATGACAACTATTGAAGTCAGACCGATCATTGCAACTGAAATACCATCGACACCTACCGCATAGTGAATATTAAAGCTTTTGAACCAAACTATATCTCTTACGAAAAGCATCTCAGCCATATTCCCGGCATGGCGGGCCGAAATGTAAAGAAATATCAGAATGGCTGCCAGAAGTAATTGAATTCCCATTCCGACTGCAGCCACGATCCTTACCTGCCTGATATCTCTTATCAGTACTATCCCGGTTATTGTCAAAACCGGAATTACAACAAACAGGGTCAAAATATCCATAGTTTAATACTTGTTCTTAAAGTTTAAGGCCACAGATAAATAAATATTAATACCAGCAATATTACTCCTGAGATAAAAACAAAAGCATATTTTTGAATCTGACCCGACTGGAAGCCTCTTATTCTGAAAGAGACTGCCTGAGTAATGTAAGCTATTGAATTCATCGTACCATCAACAATATGCCTGTCAAACCAGGCTACCGGTTCAGAAATAAATCTGAAAATGATCTTTTTTGTAACGAAAAGATATATTTCATCAATATAAAATTTATTATATGCCCATTTATAGGTGTATTTAAATGTTGCCGCAAGCCTGTCAGGAATTGTGGACTTTTTCCCGTAGAGTATATATGCTGTCCCGATTCCCAGAAGACCAATGAGAACCGAGGGTATGGCAATTATCCATTCTATCTCAGTCTCAAATGCTTTACCATCCGAGGTTACCAGTTTATTAAATGGTATAAATCCTGAAATTGCGGCCCCGAATGCAAGAACAATCAACGGTATTGTCATTGTTGCCGGGGCCTCATGAGGTGTTTCATGATAATTAGCTTCTTCTCCCGAGAAAACATTGAAATAAAGCCTGAACATATAAAAAGCGGTGAGACCTGCAACAGCGTATTCAACCGCAAATAAGAATTTGTTATGATGGAAGGCAGCTGCAAGAATTTCATCCTTACTGAAAAATCCTGAGAAAGGCGGAATACCTGCAATCGTAAGACACGCGATAAGAAAGGTTAAATGGGTAACTGGCAGATATTTGCGAAGGCCACCCATATCGGTCATGTAATTGCTGTGAACAGCATGAATGATTGCTCCGGCTCCAAGGAACAATAACGCTTTGAACATTGCATGTGTAAAAAGGTGAAACATTGAAGCCATGTAACCCAGGCCCGCATGTCCCCCGTAACCTGACACTCCCAGTGCAAGCATCATATATCCTATCTGCGAAATTGTTGAATAGGCCAGAACCCGTTTTATATCAGTCTGGGTGCAGGCGATTATGGCAGCAAATAAAGAAGAAAATGCACCGACATATGCAACAACATCGAGAGCTGCCGGAGCGGAGAATGCATAAACCGGAAACATCCTTGCTACCAGATATACCCCTGCAACAACCATTGTCGCCGCATGAATAAGAGCTGAAACCGGAGTAGGACCTTCCATGGCATCAGGAAGCCAGATATGGAACGGAAACATTGCTGATTTTCCGACACCCCCCAGATAAACCAGAATCATCGACCATGTCATAACCGAAAGCCCCATAAAGGCAATCCCTCCACCCTGGGCAATTGCCGGTCCGTCCGGATCGGTAAGCGTAATGAAATCAAATGTTCCGGTGTGGAACGATAATAAAAGAATACCGATAAGGAACCCGAGATCTGCAAATCGTGTTACAATAAAAGCTTTTTTTGCAGCTCTTACAGCCGAAGGTTTCTGATAATAAAATCCTATGAGAAGATATGACGATATCCCGACAAGCTCCCAGAAGATATACATCTGGAAGATATTGGTAGCCAGTACAAGACCGATCATTGAAAAACTGAACAGGGAAAGAAAGGCAAAATACCGTTCAAAGCCCTTTTCTCCCTTCATGTAACCAAGGCTGTATATATGGACCATAAATGAAACTGTGCATATCACTATAAGCATCATTACAGAAATCGGATCAAGCAGAACACCTAAGTCAATATGCAGCTTATCGGTAAATTCCAGCCAGTTAACATTAAAGGCAGTTATCTTTTGAAAGGTATTATCGATCTTTTCTCCTGAAAAAAAGTAAAACCCGGCTGTTATATAAGATAAAACTGTGATAACTGCCAGACCGGCAGTACCTATCAGACCCGAAAGCCTGGGCTTCAGCCTGTGACCTCCAAGTCCAAGCAGTATAAAAATCAAAAACGGAATAAGTGGTATCCAGACAGTATATGAGTAGTTAATCATGTATAGAACAGTTTCCTTCGTATTAAAATCAGAACTTCATCATATTTACATCTTCAACATTTATTGTGGTAAACCTCCTGTAGATATTTATTATAATAGCTATTGCCACAGCAGCCTCCGATGCCGCAACAGCAATAACGAACAAGCTGAAAAATAGCCCCTCGAGCTTGTGCGGAAAGAGATATCTGTTAAATGTCAGGAAATTGATATTCACTGAGTTAAGAATCAGTTCCACTGACATAAGTATTGTAATCAGATTCCTGCGGGTAAGAAAACCATATACTCCGACAAAAAACATTATTGTTGCAAGGATCAGGAAATATTGAAGGGGTATACCGGTATTCATCTGTTTATTGAGTTAAAGATTGAGATTCTGACTTCCCGGGTGATCCCTTTTTGGCTATTACAATTGCTCCAACCATCGCAGCAAGAAGCAATATGGAAATAACTTCAAAGGGAAGCACGTATCCATCATTTCCGGGTGAGATAAGGCTTTTGCCGATCAGATGCATATCAACCTCCTTTGCAGCTTCAGTCGTGGCAGAAAAACTGTAATCGAGGATTGTAATTATCGAAAGAAATGCACCGGAGATTACTCCAAGAGCCGAAAAAAGGGATTTCTTCCAGCCGACAGGTTCAAATTTCTGGTCGATCTGGCTGGTAAGAAGAATTGAAAAAATTATCAGCACGACTATACCTCCGGCGTAAAGCGTCAGCTGAACGGCAGCAAGAAACTGGTAATTCAGCATAAAATAAAGACCAGCTGTCGATACAAGTACAAAAAGGAGAAATACCGCAGCCCTTAAAATCTTACGGCTTGTAACTGTCAGTATTGAAAAAACTATTATCATGACAGAGAACAAAACAAACATCAGCTGATTAATGGTCATCATTGAACTCCTTTCATTATCTGTGATCCGGGTTTGTTTGATATTTTAGTAAGTTTTGCCCTGTTGAAAACAGCATGTTCAAATTCCTGCGAAAAAGCAAGAGCTTTGGTGGGGCATGTTTTTACACACAGTGCGCAGAAAGTGCACATTCCGAGGCGGTAAATATGTTTATCAATTGCTCTCTTTTTCTTTCCGTCTTCGGTAATGATAGTTTTTGAGATTACCTCTATTGTACCGTTCGGACAATTGATTTCACATATACCGCAGCCTGTGCATTTATGCTCATTTTTCTCATTATGGGGCATAACAACTTCACCCTTAAACCTTTCAAACATTACAAGCTCTTTCCTGTTGTTGGGGTATTTCTGGGTTACAATTGTTGAAGGGCGGAAAAAATAGGATCCTGTTACCTTCATCCCTTTTAAAAGTGACCAGACTCCCAGAACAATATCTTTTATATAATTTAAAATGCTCCTCATCAAAAGATATTTAAATCAGATTTATATTAAAAGTGCCAGCCCATTAGTACCAGAAACGCCATAATCAGTACATTAACCAGGTTAATTGGCAATAAATATTTCCACTCAAGCGTAAGCA
>CAZKMH010000306.1:0-4917 GCA_964553395.1 uncultured Rikenellaceae bacterium
TCGGGATCATTTCTCTGAGTGTCATTACTCTTTTGGACAAAAATGATGAAGAAAATAAGGCATGGACCATCGCAACATGGGATTTTGCAAAATTGATTGTACCATTGCTTGCCCTGGGTGTTGTTGCGGCTGGATTTCTTTTGGGATCGACCCATGATGGAAAAACAATTGCAGGTGTAATTCCAAATGATTGGATATATGCTCTTGTCGGTGGAAATTCTGTCTTTTCTAATTTCTTTGCTTCAATAGTCGGTGCTTTTATGTATTTCGCCACCCTGACAGAAGTGCCGATTGTTCAGGGACTTTTGGCAGCAGGTATGGGTAAAGGACCAGCACTTGCACTTCTTCTTGCCGGACCTTCATTGTCATTACCAAGTATGCTTGTTATCGGGAAAGTGATGGGAACACAGAAGACAATTGTTTATGTGATCCTCGTTGTTGTTTTTTCAACGATTGCCGGTTTGATTTTTGGGACTTTATAAATAATGTGAATTATTGAGGTATCTAAAAATCAGAAATGTATAAATTATGGGAAATTTTCAATTTGAGCATCCAGAAAAACTAATAAAAAACGAATCATGAGAATACCTTTAAAACAAACAAGTGTAATTATTTTAATAACATTTGCTTTTATCGTTATTAGCTGCAACCAGAATCCAAAGTCAACTGCAGGGGCAGAAGCCATAAAACAGGAGAAAACTAATTATAAGGTTACATTTATTGAACTTGGTTCCGTTCGTTGTATCCCTTGTCAGCAAATGCAACCTGTAATGAAATCCATCGAAGAGAAGTACGGCAAACAGGTAAAGGTTGTGTTTCATGATGTATGGACAGAGGCAGGTGCTCCATTTGCTAAACAGTATGGTATTGAAGCAATTCCGACTCAGGTTTTCCTGGACAAGAACGGGGTAGAGTATTTCAGACATGCAGGTTATTTTCCTGAAGAAGAACTGATAAAAGTACTGAATCAGAAAGGGGTAAAATAATCGGGAGTTTATTGATTATGGCATTTGTGGGTGTTTTATTTATAAATGCCACAGAGTCTAAGAAGGACACATCGAAGGCTAAAAATCTCGTTCCAGATATCAAAATAGCAATTCAAAATGCCAACGCACTTGTGTTAAATAACTTGTCAGAAGAAAAGATTGCTGATTTGTATTCCACACTTAAAATTATGGAACAGAATCTTTCAACCTTTAAAAACCAAACTTGCCATGAGTAGTAATAGGAAAAATGCTCTTGAAAGAATTTTCGTTCTTATATTATTAGGGAGCATTGAAATTAACTCATTTGGGCAAGCAAATAAAGGTTATTCAGTTTCAGGATCACTTATTGATTCATTAAGCAAGCAGCCTCTTGAATATGCCTCAGTTGCGATTTACAAGATAATTGACAATTCATTGGTTACAGGTGCACTCACAAATTCAAAAGGTGCATTTACTATCAATAGCCTGCCTACTGGTAAGTACCTGTTAAAATCCAGTTTTGTTGGGTACAGAGCTAAAATTACAAATATTGAAATTGACAATGCTTCAATCGAATTATCACGACCAATCCTGATAAATAGCACTTCGCTTTTTCTCAATGAAGTTCAGGTAGTCAGCAAGCAGAACGAAAAGCAAATTAATATTGAAAAGACTAAAATAAATGTTGCCCAAAACATTGCTTCTGTCTCAGGTAATGTTACAGATGTGCTTAAAAGTCAGGCATCTGTAAATTTTGATGCTGAAAACAACATATATTTAAGGGGAAGCGGGAATGTCTTAATCCTTATTGATGGCAAACCTACAACCGTCACAACACTAAACTCGATCCCTGCATCCAACATAGAGAGTGTTGATATAATTACAAATCCTGATGCAAAATATGATTCTGAAGGCACGGGTGGAATAATTAATATCATAATGAAGAAACAAAGTGGTTCAGGGATGAGTGGTGCTGTTTCTTTAAATTATGGATTTAATAACCGTGTTAATGGCGGATTAAATTTTAATTTGAGCAAAGGGATATGGGATGTCGGTTTCAATTATAATGGTAAATATGAACAAATGAATGTTCTTAGTAATTTAACACGTCAATTATATACACAACCCATCTATGTTGAACAAGAAATCAGTTCAACGCTGAAAAGTGCTACTCAGGTTGCAGCATTAATGATATCTGCAAGACCATCTGAAAAAAACATAATTTCATTAGGAGTCAAAGTCATGAATCCTGATGCTTTCAATACTCAAAACATTTCTGGCAGGCAAGTTCAGGACAATTCACCTGATTATTTATACAATCGAAGGAATGAAATTACATGGGACAGACAGGTAATTGAATCCACTCTTTCTTATAGAAAGATTTTTGATAGGAACAAAAATGAAATTTCCTTCGATGCTTCTTATTCCCGTACAAAAGGTTCAAGACCATCAGAATATTATATTGAAGACCAACTTCTGCAAAAATCATCTGGCGGTGGTGCTCCAACCAATGCAACCATTCAGGCTGATTATTTCAAATCTTTATCCCATTCGGGAAGAATTGAAAGCGGGCTAAAAGCATTTTCAAGATGGAATAGTTTCAATTATAACTTTTACGATTTGGATACTGTATCAAACCAATGGATAATTAACCCTGACTTTAGTAATGACTTAGAGCACAAAGAGTTCATTTATTCTGGTTATTTAATGTATTCCGACAGCCTTTTTAAGAAATTGTATTATAAAATTGGTGCTCGTTTAGAATACAGTACATCGGATTTAATTCAGAAATCCATAAACGAAGAGATTTATAACGATTATCTTTTCCCATTCCCATATTTTTTGTTAAAGCGTGATATTAATAAATCTCAGAGTGTAGCATTAAGTATTAACCGAAGAGTTACCAGACCAACTTATCCACAGTTGAACCCTTTCATAAATGTAATTGACCAAATGACTTATGAAACAGGAAATAAGAACCTAAGACCTGAGATTTTGGATAAAATTGAGTTCAATCATTCATGGATAAAGGAAAAATATCAGTTCAGGAGTAATCTATATTATAGTTCAATAAAAGATTTTATTTCACAAGTTTCTCTGCTTTCTTTTTCTGATACACTCGTGATAACCTATGTAAATGGCGACAGACAAAATAAAATAGGGGCAGACATAGATATAACATATAAATTCAATAAAGTATTCTCGATAAATCCGAGTTTTTCTCTATTTTACACAAAGTCATATGGGCAATATCGTGAGATAGATTTAAGTTTTAACGATTTTGCATGGACTGGGAATATAAAAATGACTATAAAACCCGACCAAAAGACTGACATCCAGTTATTACTAAACTATAATTCACCTGTTGTAATACCACAGTATAATTTAAGTGAAATCTATTATGCTGATATTGCATTTAAGCGTAGTTTCCTTAAAAACAGATTGGCTTTAAGTCTATCACTTAATGATATTTTTAATACCCGAAAATGGAATATTCAATCCGATAACAGTGTCTTCAAATTAAACAATTCAAGCAAAAATGAATCACGGATTTTCTGGATTGGACTTACCTACAATATAAATTCATTTAAGCCAAAGGGGCAAAATAATAATGGGACAGAAAGCGATAATGCGGTAATCAAACTTGGACAGTAACAACCGCTACTATTAAAAATTAATTATGGAATTTTGAAAGTAAGAGAAAGTGTAATATACACTGAAAATATTCAGGCAGACTCCTGTAATGTTGAATTAAGGTATTGTAAAGATGCTTATTTTATCAATTTTAACACTCTGTATCATAGTTCTTTCCTTTCTCTTCGACTATCGTAAAACAATTAGAGGAATAAAGAAAGGGATGAAAATGTTTATTAATCTTCTTCCGATTTTGTTATTGATGCTTGCACTGGTAAGTATTGTACTTTTTCTAATTCCTAATGAAACAATGGTGAAGTATTTGGGTGAAGGTTCAGGTGTTAAAGGCTGGATTAGTGCAGCAACGGTGGGTTCAGTTGCCCTGATCCCCGGTTTTATCGCTTATCCCCTTTGTGGAATTCTTATTAAAAGCGGTGTGGCTTATCCAGTAATTGCTGTCTTCATTACAACCTTAATGATGACTGGCTTTATTACTCTTCCTGTCGAGGCAAAGTTTTTCGGGTGGAGAACAAGTATTATCAGAAATCTTTTCAGTCTGGCTGCAGCATTATTTATCGGGTTAATAATGTCGTTATTCTTATGAAAGAGTTAAAGAAATATATCTTTCCTCCTATATTTCTGACTTTTGTCGGACTTTCTTATATTTTCCGCTTTCCCTCAGGTAAACAAATAGGGTTGAATTTCTGGATGTTTTTTAAGGAGATGATTTTATTCCTGCCACTGATGTTCATCCTAATTGGACTTTTTGATGTTTGGGTTCCCCGTGAAAAAATCGAAAATCATATTGGTAGCGAGTCAGGGTGGAAGGGAACAGGACTCGTCATTCTGCTTGCTACATTGCAGGCAGGACCTCTTTACGGTGCATTTCCTTTTGCTTATATACTTTGGAAGAAAGGATGTTCTATACGAAATGTATTCATTTATTTGGGTGCCTTTTCAACAATTAAAATTCCGATGTTAACATTTGAAATCGGATTCCTTGGACTGAAATTTTCCTTGCTTCGTACCCTGATAACTTTACCTGTCTTCATCCTGATAGGTTATCTTATGGAATGGTACTTAAAGGATAAGGATTTTGAAGTTAAAAAACCCTGAAGAATTTGAAAATTTGAAAATGAAGCAATTTGAAAATGGAATTCAAATAATATCCTATGGAGACTTTTAATATTAAAACGATTTTGGATTCTATGGAAAGGAAACCTCTGAACAAAGATGTTTTTTGCACTACCAATAATCTGAAAGCTCAGGTTATGAGGCTTGAAGCAGGTATGACTATCCCTCCCTGCAAAATGGATAA
>CAZKMH010000307.1:0-4911 GCA_964553395.1 uncultured Rikenellaceae bacterium
TTTAATATTCATGAGGTTCAGCATAACCAGATCAGGATAATTTGATTCTTTATAATTATTGAACTGGCACCAGGCTCTTTCAGGCATCAGGTTCTGTATCAGCTTATATTCACGGGACCTTATTGCCCGCATTGCATCAAATGTATTATCCATTTTATCCCTTGCTGCAAAAACAAATTTGCGTTCCGTAATTTCTTTATCAAAAAGATTTTTTCCATGAAGATCATAACCCGGATCTACACCTGCAGCATCCAGGATTGTAGCACATATATCTATTGTCATTACCATATTTTCGCTGACCTTCCCGGGAGCAAAATAGCCCGGCCATCTGACTATCATCGGAACCGTCATGCCCTGATCATAGAGAAATTGCTTCCCTCTGGCTATGCATTTACCATTGTCGCCTATAAAAAATATTAGTGTGTTTTCACTCAATCCTTCAGTATCAATGCGCTCAAGTAATGCTCCTACTTCCCTGTCAACATTCTGAACAGCCTCCAGACCGGTTGCAAGATCACGTCGGATAAAAGAATTATCAGGATAGAATGGCGGTACTTCCACCTCACTGATATCTACAGGATTAATTGTATCTCTTTTCCAGGTTCTGTGAGTCCCGCTGAAAGATATTTGTGCAAAAAAAGGTTGATCTTCCTTTCGTTCTGACCAGTCCCTTCCCATGAACAGTGGTCGTTCCGTAGTAAAATTGCAATCGGTTTTTCCATTACCCAGAACACAGGTATAGTATCCTGCATCTTCCAGCAAATGTGAGATGGGCTTTATGCCGTAAGGCAGTGCCTTTTTTACAAATCCGGGTCCCTGGGTACGGTGCTGACCGGCTCCGATGTAATCCTGGTGAAAACCAGTCATCATGGCTGAACGTGATGCCGAGCTTACCGGTGCAGTGCAGAATGAATGTGTATACCTGATCCCATCTGAAGCAAGTCTGTCAATATTTGGAGTCTCTACACCCTTTGCTCCATAGCATGACAGGTCATATCCCCAGTCCTCGATCATTATCCAGAGGATATTTGGACGTTTTCCATACATTTTTTTTACTGCAGTTTTACATCCGGTTATGTTAAGCAGTGTCAGAATAAAAATTAAAATCTGTTTCATATAATCAGGGTTTAAGAGTCTGAAAAAAAACCGGATAAAACTCAATTTTTGATACATAAATGTATTAATTTATCCTGATTAAACATTCAAAATTTGCTTTGTTCATTTTCAGGATTTTGCAAAAAAAATTGACTTTGGTTTAAATAAGGTATAACTTTGAATATGATATGGAGCTTAAATGAGTTAAAAATTGGCTGAAACAATGTTGAAAGTAATTTGTTTTTAATATTGACGTTACATAATGAATGGATTTCAAATCAAACAAATATGAAAAAGGGAAAACGATTTTGGTTTTACCCATTACTTATGGGAGTATTACTTTTTACAAACAGTTGTAAGAAAGAAGATGAACCTGATACCGTTACCGACCGTGATGGTAATGTGTATAACACTGTAACCATTGGAGCACAGACCTGGATGGCAGAAAACTTGAAAACAACCCGGTACCAGAATGGTGATCTGATAGGAACAACCACTTCTGTAGATTTGGATATTACAAATGAGAATTCACCAAAATACCAGTGGGCCTATGGTGGCAATGAGAGCAATGTTAATACATATGGAAGATTATATACATGGTATGGAGTAATTGACAGTCGTAATGTATGTCCCACTGGTTGGCATGTACCCACTGATGCAGAATGGACAAGTCTGACAACATATTTGGGGGGAGAAGGTGCTGCCGGTGGAAAATTAAAAGAGACTGCCACCACACATTGGCTAACTCCTAACACAGACGCAACCAATGAAACGAACTTTACAGCCCTTCCTGGCGGCTACCGTAACCAAAACGGAGAATTCTCCGGTATCGGGAACTACGGCTACTGGTGGAGTTCTACCGAGAACACTACGATCGCTGCCTGGAATCGGAGCATGAGCTACGGTAGCAGCAGTGTGAGCAGGAACGCCAGCTTTGAGAGAAACGGCATTTCTGTCCGGTGTGTAAAGAATTAATCAGCTTTAAGTAATTTATTAATTGCTAAAGCCGTTCCTACACCCAGTTGTTCATAACCTGATTGATTTGGATGTACAGAACTATTTGCAATTTCAGCATAACCAGTTGTTCTATTTAAAAATATTGGTGCATAATTACAATCAACCCTTGAATTATAAGCCCCATTTGCAAATTCATCAATGAATGCAACCCAGTATTTATGCACATTTTCTATGAACAAATCCTGGTCTAAGACACCTCCCAAATCAATAGCCCATGCTACTCCGGTAGTCCCTGTTAATGATGGTATTTGTAAAATTATTTTTAAATTGGCATCAAATGCGAGGAAGGCATCAATAAGTATTTTTGCTGTATTAAGTATTATAGTTATCTCCTCAGCAGTTACAGGATCACTTCCTACTGCTGAAAATTCAAGCAAATCATTTAATCCAAGAGAAATCAAGACATAATCAGGATTAGCTATAGAATTATCCAAAAAGTATGATGGCACGTTTAAAACACCTGCCATAAAAAAAGGCGATGGGTTAGTAACAGGTTGGTCATTATTTACAAACCTGTTCCATGTTGCTCCTCCACGACCTTCATTCCTGGTTATCGTTCCATTCGTTCCCAGAAATGTAATAGTTGAATTGCTTAATACTCTATCTATTTGAGTATCATAATAAGTACATCCGCTTTCTATTAGCGAATTACCGATCAATAATATTTTTTTAGTTTCTGCCGGAGCTTTGTTATATACAGTCATTGTAATAGTTTGGGTGGTTATTAAACGCCCGCTATTCTTAAAAGTCATAATAAGTGCATGATTGCCAATATTCTCTGCAGCAGGATTAATGACAATGTTATTTCCTGATTGAGTACCTATGTTTGAAATATAAGTAACCTGAAGGTTATTCTGAATTGGAACATTGATAAGTGCATCTCCGTAGATAGTAACCTCTTGACCTACAATTAAAGATAGACCTGTCGATGGTAAGGCAAAATATGGTAACTCCATCCAGGGGTACATCTGGCCTGTATGGTCTTTTGAGCAGGAGATTAGAAATATAATCAGGTTTAATAATAATAGTCTTTTCATACGTATATAATTTTGTTTTTAAAGGTCGTATGGAACCTCCATGTTTATAAATTATATTCATGCCTATTTAGGTTTTTAAAACATGGAGGTTTCAAATGATTTTTTTACAAGTTATAATTTCCTGCCATTATTTCAATACATACTATCATAGTCTGTTGACTCTTGAAGCGGGGCAGGCTTTCAGGAGGCTTCACAGTGTTAACCCACCTGTTTCAAAAAATTGAGTAACGACTGACCTTTTAACCGTTGCAGTAATCTTTTTAACCATTTTTGTAGCACTTTGTGTATCGGCAGCACCAAATGATGATCCGGCTTTAAGATTTGTGATGTACCTCATTTCATTTTGTAATTTTCCCATTGGGGTATCTTGAATTATATTTTGTGTTTTCTCATTTGGGGTCCAGCCTATAGGTAATAACTCATATATAGATTTACTTTCATCAAGGTTAATATTTGTTGAAAATAAAAGAGCTGGTTGATCCGAAAACCAATCATTGGGCTCATATGCCCTATCAATTTCAAAATATAAAACAAATTCTCTTACAGCAGTATCTTTCAGAACGGCTGATACTGAAAAATCAGAATTCGCTATTGTTGCAGAGGTTACAGCATCAACCTCGGCACTTGATGAAACGAGATATTTATTCATTTTCCAAAAAGGCAATGCAGTTTCTGCTAATCCTCCTGTTATTAATTTTTGACATACATTGATATTCTGAATAAAACCAGATGTCTTGTCTTCTATCCAGATTACATAAATATTCTTGTATTTTGTTGGTGACAAATCTACGCCATATTCAAAATTCACACTTATTGTATATCGCCATGAAATATCCTCATGGTAATCACGGTTACATTTCAGGGCAAATGCTGAAAAAATAATGATTGGAAGAAGTTGAAGAACCTTTTTCATAGATCGGATTTCATGTAATCAAACTTATTAAATTCCAATAAATTCAATAATTCTTGTTATAAGTTAAAGATTGTTGTTTCGTTCTTTAATCCTTTTGTGTGCTGTTTGTTTGAGTACTTCCATAGTTTCAATTCGGACAATTAATTTTATTGAAAAATAAAACTTACCAACAAGGGGATTGTTATAGAATTCCTGAAAAAGTTTACATAATTCACATATTTTAATACTAATTAATAACACGTTGTGCAGTTAACCATATTCTCTGGCTGCATGTACTCATCTCCCGGCCCCCTGCTTTGCGACAGCAGAGAAGGGGGCCGGGGGGATGAGTACGTGTGATTGAAAGGGGAACATAAGCGGGGAAACCAGCTTATAAATAAAACTCAACTATTTTATTATTAGATAATTGCGTTCATTTCGGGGTGACAGGATGAGGAACGTGTCCGATAAAATTAGCTCGCTCCCAAATCTACGATTTCTTTTCCTTAGGTAAGAAAGCGGAAATTATATCAAGCGGAACGGGGAAAATGATAGTCGAGCTCTGCTCCGAAGCTATCTCCGTTAAAGTTTGCAAAAAGCGAAGCTGTAAAGCTGCAGGATTTGAGCTTATAATCTGAGCAGCGTCGGACAACCGTTGGCTTGCCTGGAATTCGCCTTCAGCATGTATAACTTTTGCCCGGCGTTCCCTTTCGGCTTCAGCTTGTTTTGCCATTGCACGCTGCATCTCCTGTGGCAAATCTATATGCTTTACTTCGACGTTCGATACTTTAATTCCCCACGGCTCAGTTTGACTGTCAATTATTTTTGCCAGCTCGCGATTGATTTTATCGCGCTGTGAAAGTAACTCAT
>CAZKMH010000308.1:0-4910 GCA_964553395.1 uncultured Rikenellaceae bacterium
CGATCCGCATACGTGGACAGGGAAGCTTACGGGCTTCGGCATCCGAACCGCTTTATGTGATTGATGGCGTACCGGTTCAGAATGTCAGTCAGAGCGGACATGAAATCGGTCTTGGTGACAGGCTCGGTAACGGATCTGTCCAGGCCTTCTCAGGTCTGTCAGGTATTAATCCGTCCGACATCCTGTCGATGGAAATTCTGAAAGATGCTTCGGCAACAGCCATTTTTGGTTCAAGGGGTGCGAATGGTGTGGTTCTGATCACTACCAAGAGCGGCCAGACAGGTGCAGCCAGATTCACCTATGAAGGTTATTACGGAATTCAGGATCAGGTTGCCCGCCTCGATATAATGGATCTCAGGCAGTTTGCCCAATACAGTATCGACTGGGCAGCAGAGACAAGCGGACGTGATCCAAGGGTGGAATTCCAGGATCCTTCAATTCTCGGTGAAGGTACTGACTGGCAGAAAGCACTTTTCAGAACTGCACCTATGCAAAGTCATCAGCTGAGTGCCATGGGCGGTGCCGAGAAGGTCAGGTATTATGTATCCGGCGGTTATTTCACTCAGGACGGCACGGTTGTGGGTACTGACTTTACCCGTTATTCGGGCCGTGTAAACCTTGATTCCGAGCTTAAAAAATGGTTCAAGCTGGGAACCAAGCTGATGTTTTCCAGTACTAAAGACCACCTTGCACTTAACAACAGCACAGAGGGTATTATAAGTGTTGCCATGCGCACCACACCGGATGTACCGATCAGAAACGCTGACGGAACCTGGGCCGGATTATCATATGAAGGCGCCCCGAGTGTTATCAATCCGATTGCCAAGGCTCTTGATGAAACGAACATCCTGAAGAAAAATCTTCTGAACGGGAACTTTTATACAGATATAACATTCATGGAGGGATTGACACTCCGTACTGAACTTGGAGGAGAACTGGGCAGTTCAAACGCATATCATTTCACTCCAACATATCAGTACGGAACTCTCATCAACAGCACGAACAGTGCAAGGAAACAAAATAACCAGAATTTCTTCTGGCAGTTCAAAAACTATCTTACATACAACAAACGGATAAACGATCATAATCTGACGGCTATGCTCGGACAGGAATTATCCGAAGGAAGGTGGGAATATGTGAGCGCCACCGGTTATGGTTTATCCAGCAATGATATCCAGGAACCAGGGCTGGGTGATCCCACGAGCATGCAGGTGGGTTCAGGGAGGGGCAGTAATGCTATGGCATCCTTTTTCGCCCGTGCCAACTATTCGCTCAAAAGCAAATACTATCTCATGTATACCTTCCGCTATGACGGATCATCAAATTTTGGTCCCAAGAATCGCTGGGCTCCATTCCATGCTGTTTCCGGCTCATGGAGACTCTCAAATGAGAATTTTATGCAGAATATTCAGGAAACTATCAATGACCTTAAAATACGGGCAGGCTGGGGTCAGACAGGAAATCAGAATATTGGCGGATACAGGTGGGGTGCTTCCATAACAAAGATGCCTTCAAACCTGGGTATGGGATTCCGACAGTCGAATATCGCAAATCCATATATAACCTGGGAAAAGCAGGAACAGGTTAACCTTGGGCTCGATGTGGCATTTCTTGAAAACAGGATCATACTTGTTCTGGATACATATATCAAAACATCAACAGCAATGCTGATGGATATGCAATTACCATCCTACATGGGAACAAGCGGCAACGTATCCATCCGTCTGAATCCGCCATTGGGTAATTTCGGGAAGATCGAGAACAGAGGTATAGAAATATCTCTGAACACCCGTCCGCTGACAGGCACATTCTCATGGGATAATGACCTTCAGCTGACATTTAACAAGAATAAACTTCTCGGTCTGACGGGAACCCCTGCTGCGCACATCGAAGGTTATGGACAATGGACCGACCTGGTAAGCCTGACTGAAATAGGTGATCCGCTTTATAATTTCTATGGTTACAAGGTAGCCGGCGTATATCAGGATAAGGAAGATATACTTAACAGTCCCAAAACAAAAGCTTATCCGGCAGATGGCAACTTCAAACGTACCACAGTATGGCCGGGGGACCTGAAATTTGAAGACCTTTCAGGACCCGATGGCACTCCCGACGGAACAATCGATGAATATGACCGGACGAGCCTGGGTTCACCTCTGCCTAAATTCACCTTCGGTTTCAATAACGTATTCCGTTACAAGGATCTGGAACTCGTTGTTTATATGAACGGTTCGGCCGGGAATAAACTGATGAACTATGTCGGAAGGACTCTGATCCAGATGGACAATATGTGGACAAACCAGCTTCAGACAGCTGTCGATCGTGCCAAACTTGAACCGATCGACCCGGATAAAACTTATCCGATAGTAAATTCTTTCGGTACCACAATAAATAACTGGTTCGACGATATAGATAATGTGAAGCTATCCAATCCAGGAACTACTGTTCCGCGTGCTGTTGCAGGAGACCCGGGTGAAAACAACCGGATATCAGACAGGTACATTGAGGATGGTTCATACCTCAGGTTAAAAAATGTATCTCTTGCCTACTATCTTCCGGAAAATATTGCCGGCAGATTAAGCATTGACGATATGAAGATATATGTTAACATCCAGAATATGTTGACTTTAACCAAATATAAAGGTCTTGATCCTGAGGTGGGAGCCAGCCAGACCAATGATAATGTGTTTGGCCTCGATAACGGTCGTTATCCCGCAGCGCGTATATTTACGTTTGGGCTGAATTTTACATTTTAATCTTTGAAGGCAATGGTTATGAAAAATATATTGAATTTCAAGAGGATAATGATTCTTGCAGCTCTGCTAATCACTGCAGGTGCATGCGAGGAATTCCTCGACCGCCCGACCGAAGACTCTTATACAGTCGATAGTTTTTATAAGACTGATGAGCAATGTTTCCAGGCTGCAAATGTCCTGTACAATGCTCCCTGGTATGATTTCCAGCGCGGATGGGTGAAGATTGGCGACGTTATGGCAGGTAATGTATATTACGGTACTGATGATGTTTATCAGGCTTTTATTCTTACATCATCCAACAGCCAGCTGGCTGATGCATCCAACTCATTATGGCTGGTAAACGGACACTGCAATGCAGTTATTGAGAACATTGCATCCAAGGCAGGGCCGGCAGTAAGTCAGACAACAAAAAATACTGTGACAGGTGAAGCTATGGTGTGGAAGGCAATGGCTTACTTCTACCTTGTACGATGCTGGGGTGCAGTTCCAATAATTCACAGCAACAGTGATATTATCGGGGAAGGGACTGCGAACACACTCAGAAGGAACCGTGTGGAAGATGTTTATGAATATATTATCCGTACTCTGGATAAAGCAGTTACGTTGCTGCCCGAACAAAACCAACCGGGTCGTATTGATAAATATTCCGCTTATGCGCTTCTGGCAAAAGTTTATCTGGCACGTTCCGGATGGGGACAAACTATGACACGGAATCAGGATGACCTGGACAAAGCGAAAGAGTATGCTGCGAAAGTTATAAACGAGAGCGGTGCGACTCTTGAGCCTGTCTACGCTAACCTGTTCCGTATCTCGACCGGGAACCGCAATCCTGAAAATCTTCTCTCGTGGCACTGGGTTGCTTCGTCACAATGGTGTTCACAGAATAGCTTCCAGTCTGACCTGTCGCTGAATAATTTCACCGGACTGGCCGATTCATGGGGCACCTGGGTTGGCCCGACCATAGATCTGCAGAGGGCTTTTGGAGATACTGCAAGCAACAAAACACGGGTCAACACTGATGCACGTCGTAAAGCCACCATGATGATGTTTAGTGACTACTATCCGTATTTCTGGAGGGACATGGGCGGATTTACTGCTACTTGGGATGATGAAGATAATATTGCAGGTTCAACATTTGGTGTAGGTACCGGTGCCAATTGCGTCAAGCATATTGTTGGCAATACCGAGGATCATAAGGCTGAATATGGTTCAGCATCGCTGAGAATGGCAACCAGTTTGTCAACTCATCTTATTCGTCTTGCCGATATTTACCTGATATATGCTGAAGCTGTTCTGGGCAACCAGGCATCCACCAGCGATCCGGAAGCTCTGAGACTTTTCAACCTTGTGCGCAAACGGGCTATTCCGAATGTTCAGAATGAGACATCCCTCACTTTTGAAAAAATATTTAAAGAACGTCGGCTTGAGCTTGCACTGGAGGGTGACAACTGGTATGATTTTGTCCGGTTACATTACTATAACCCTGCACTGGCAAAGCTCTGGCTGAACAGACAGGAAAGAGGCTCATTCAACAATCTTAAAGCATTTTACAGGGACGAAGTGCCACAGGATGATGTCACCCTGAATACATTTAAGGTAAATCTGACAGATGACAACAAATTTCTGCTGCCATTTCCGGATGTCGATATCAGCATGAACAAGCATCTTCTGGAGGATCCTGTTGAGTTTGATTTCAGTTCTATAGGCTACTGATGCAGAAACCATAAAGAGTTGATATTATGAAAAATATTATAAAAATATATCAAAAACTACCTGCAATATTAGCATTGCCGGTAATTTTACTGACGGGCTTGCTTCTCCAGTCATGCGAGAATAATGATTCAGACGGAGGAATGCCGGTGGTTAACTATATCCGTGTAACTGAAGCTGCAAAATCAGATTCCCTCGTTACTCATGCATTCATGGGAAGCACAGTAGCCATTATGGGTGAAAATCTCCAGAATGTTGACGAAATATGGTTCAATGACCAGAAAGCGTTTGTAAACTTCAGTTTTGTAACACCCACATCTATAATTGTTACAATTCCTAATGTAATACCTTCAACAGTGACAAATCTGATGCTGATGATAAACAGCAATAAGATTGACACTCTAAAATATCCGTTTGGCGTGGATGTACCGCCTCCGTTCCTCA
>CAZKMH010000309.1:0-4882 GCA_964553395.1 uncultured Rikenellaceae bacterium
AAAGTTTCCCGCACAGTACGCCCCAAACTGTATGTGCGGTTGTCGATACAAAATTTAAAGTTGCCCAGATGCTGGTTTTATCCACTCCCTCAATAGTGTTATTGAACCATGCTCCAAGGTTTTCATACGGGACCCACGGGTGATTAAAACCCTCAACGGGGAAAAACCGGTAAGCAAGATCAATAAGCAGCAGAATTATAAGGGTGAAGATGATCTGAAACCTGAAGCTTTTGTTTCTTATGAGGAATGCAACAATATATGTGACAGATAACTGTGCCAGAACATTCTGTAACCTGAAAACCAGGTGATCGGCTTCAATGAAATACAACGCCCATCCAAAGAACAATAGCAGGAACGCACGTTTAAACGCATGGCGGGTGATCTGTTTGACAGTGTCACCTTTATTCATTCTGTTGGCAACGGCAAATGGGATTGCCACACCCACAATGAACATAAAGAAAGGTTGTATCAGGTCCCAGAAATGCAATCCATGCCACTCATGGTGTTCGAGCTGAGTGCCAAGAAACTGGAAGAAGCCACTATCGACCTTTAAAAGTTTGCCGTAAAGAAGTGTAGCTTCTCCGGCTAACAGAAACATTGTAAATCCGCGGAAAAAATCCACCGAAGTAACCCTTCCGGGCAAAGGTGTACCGATTTTTTGGGTGTCAGCGTCCATTTTTATATGTTTTTTTGGTTAAGTCAGAATTAATCAGTAACTTAATACTTTTATATCTATTCTGAGCAAAGGTTCTATTTTAATCCAAACTTACATTTTTTTTTATTGGTTCGTTAACAATGCCGGAAAATTGTATTTGAGTTTGCGGTGTGCGGGAAAAATTTGAAATATGATATTGACTATATTTACAAGGATTAATGAAAAATAAGATTCATTATTTATTAAAACTCATCCTTATGAAGATAAAAGTCATTTCAACCGGTTCAGGACTATTGTTCACTTTTATTGTCCTGCTTTTAATAAGTACCGTTACGGTCAACGCCCAGTTGAAGATCTATGTAAATACTGATCTTGAAGGCATAAGCGGTGTATTTAAATTCGCCCAGACACGCGAGAAAGACTCTCCTCTGAACATCCAGGCATGTGAATATTTCATGGGTGATCTTGCCGCAGTAATAAAAGGTCTGCGTGATGGTGGAGCAACTGAGGTTATTGTTCTGGACGGACATGGATCGCAGGCAGTAATCCCTCATTTAATGGATCCAGGCGCACATTACATTACAGGTACGCCACGTCCGGGTGCCGGAAATCTTACCGGGCTTGACTCCTCATTTGCAGGAATGGTAATGGTGGGCTTTCATGCCATGATGGGAACTCCTGACGGAGTGCTGCACCATACACAATCCTCAAAAACTGAAAACAGGTACTGGTACAACGGAGTCGAATCGGGCGAAATCGTCCAGAGTGCCCTCATTGCAGGATATTACGGTGTGCCTCCGATTATGGTGACAGGTGACGAAGCTCTATGTCGTGAAGCAAAGAAATTTTTCGGCAATAACATTGTCACCGTTGCTACAAAGAAGGGACTCTCCAGGGAAGCAGCTATTCTCTATCCTTTCGGGGAGACGCGAAAAGCTCTTTATGAAGGAGCAAAACGTGCAATGACTGTTATATCATCGGCTAAACCGTATACTATTAAAACACCAATTAAGGTCAAGGAACAGCGGCTTAACCTTGATCCTTCACTGCCAAAACCGACAATTATTACCCGGGAAGGTGTTGCGGAGGATGGTTTACATATTTTATCCTGGGGAAAAAAGTAGATCCGGATCTGATCCGGGTGTTATCCGGAGACAATGTTAATAAAGTGAGAATAACTCTTTTGCTCCTTACTGGCTTTTACAGCCAGTTTGAGATTACCAATCAATGTTGCTGAAATAGTATTTTTTTAACGATATTTAACTAAAACCTGTTTAATTTATAGCATATCTTGGCACCTTTATTTAAAGAGTATATGTTAAATATCATAATTTCACCTTTGACAATCCTTGTCCTTTAGTTTTCCTTTACTTAAACAAATCCTAATTTCTAACCTATTCTATTAATCTATGAAAAACCTTCTTATGATCCTCTGTTTCCTGGCCTCTGCGTCACTGTTTGCACAGAGAATTACTGTTACGGGGAGAGTCACCGATGAGACCGGATCTCCTCTGCCGGGAACGACTGTTGTGATAAAAGGAACAACAGTAGGTGCATCTGCTGATTCTGACGGGAAATACGCTCTCGATGTCAGCAGTCGTAATGTCTCTCTTATATTCTCTTTTGTCGGATTTGTTACCCAGGAAATCGCAGTTCAGAACCGGGCTGTGGTCGATGTTGTACTTCAAGCCGAAATCACCGGGTTACAGGAAGTAATTGTTGTCGGCTATGGAACTCAAAAAAAGAGTGATATAACCGGAACAGTATCTTCATTACCTAAAGAAAGACTTGAAATGGCTCCGAACCTTAATATTGCCCAGGCAATTCAGGGGTCTATTCCTGGTGTAATGATTCAGACTACATCAGCTGGTGCTTCTCCCGCTGAGTCAATTATGATCAGGGGCCGTAACTCAATACTGGCAAGCAATGATCCTCTGATAGTTGTTGACGGAATACCGTATGGGGGTGCTATAAGTGATATTAATCCCAACGATGTTAAATCCATTGAAATTCTGAAAGACGCCTCCGCAGCAGCTATCTATGGTTCAAGAGGATCCAACGGGGTCATTCTTATAACTACAAATGAAGGTACTGAAGGCAAAACCACTATTTCATATGATGGAAAATATTCAATTCAGAGTTTTGTAAAGCTGCCTGATATAATGGATGGCAAAGAGTATTATGATTTTAAAATGCTCCGGCTGCCAACAGGAATGACGCAATCCGAACAGGATATTTATGATTCCGGAGAATGGGTAAACTGGTTCGATTTAGGGTTGCGTAAGGGCAACAGCCAGCAGCATAATCTTGCCATATCCGGCGGAACCCAGAACACAAAATATTATATAGCAGGCAGTTTACTGGATGTCAAAGGTTTAATCGTAAGTGATGATTTCCAGCGGTTAACCAGCAGAATAAATGTTGATACTAAAATTGCCAAATGGCTGACATTCGGAACAAGAACCCAGTTATCAGCTGATGATCTGAGCGGAGTGGCACCTGACATGGAAGATCTGTATAAAAGGAATCCACTTGCTGTCGCATATGATGAAAATGGTAACCTGACTGTTACTCCCATCGCAGATGATCCTCTCCGGAACAATCCTCTTGAGACAACATTATTCAAGAATACTGATAAATCTTATCAGGCGGTAACCAATAATTTTGCCATAATTGATTTCCCCTTTATAAAAGGATTAAATTACAGGATCAATACCGGAATCAGATTCAGGGTCGTTGATCAGGGAACTTACAGGGGAAGAGACACTAAGACAGGACTGGATGCCCGTGGAAGTGCTAATACCGCGCGTTCCTTAAGTAATAATACAGTCATCGAAAACATTTTATCTTACACCAGGGAATTCGGTAATCATAATATTTTTGCAACTGCCCTGTATAGCTATGAGGGTAATAAAAATACCTCAAACACAGTGAGTGCCTCAGGATTCCCTCATGATTTTCTCAGCTGGTATTCCACAGCGCAGGCTGATCTGGTAACTAATGGCTATTCATTCAACGAAACCGCATTGATATCCCAGATGCTCAGGCTTAACTATGCTTATGCAAGTCGCTATCTGTTGACACTCACAGTCCGCAGGGATGGATATTCGGGATTCGGTACAAGCAGTAAATGGGGTATCTTTCCATCAGTAGCTTTAGGCTGGAATATCAATAATGAAAAATTCTTTCCCTGGAATGACCTTTTCAATGAGTTGAAAATCAGGTTCTCCTATGGCTTAAACGGCAATCAGGCGGTCGGTGCCTATGAATCAATCTCGAGATTAAGTCAGGAAAATATGGTGAGCGGAAGCACTTCATTACCTGGATACAAGCCCAGTAAGCTTGGTTCGGATAATCTTGGCTGGGAATCTTCCACAACCCTTAATTTCGGAGTAGATTTCGGAATTTACAAGAACAGGATTGCAGGTACGATTAACCTGTTTAAAACAAATACATCGGATCTCCTCCTGAACAGAACTATCTCACTTGTACATGGCATTACATCAATAACTCAGAACATCGGAGAAACAGAAAATAACGGCCTTGAATTATCAATTAATTCGAGGAACTTTGTTACGAAAGATTTCACATGGTCTACCTCAGGTAATATGTCCTTTGTTAAAAACAAGATCGTTTCATTATACGGAGATCTGGATGCAGAAGGAAGAGAGATTGATGATATTGTTAATAACTGGTTCATTGGTCAGCCAATCAGAGTAAACTATGGTTTTGTCTTTGACGGAGTCTGGCAAATGGATGAAGCGGCAGAAGCAGCTGAATGGGGCTCCCAGCCAGGTTATATTAAGATTAAGGATGTCGTAGAGGATGGAAGCCTCACTGCAGAAGACAGACAGATAATCGGACAGAGAGATCCAAAAATGATCTGGGGATTAACAAATACTTTTTCTTACAGAAATATTGCACTCAGCATTTTTATGCATGGGGTTCAGGGTGTTACCAGAAGTAACGGACTGATGTCAGACCTTGGTGTAACTGCCGGTGTCCGGCATAATACAATAAGAAAAAACTGGTGGACTCCGACAAATCCATCCAATGACTTCTGGATGAATCATGTAGATGCACACCGGATGGCAGGCGTTGAAGCAACTATCTATGAGTCTGCCGATTTTACCAGAATAAAAGATATTTCCTTATCTTATGATCTCCCCTCAAATTTATTGTCAGGAATAGGATTGAATAAGTTGAAATTTTATATCACCGGAAGAA
>CAZKMH010000310.1:0-4868 GCA_964553395.1 uncultured Rikenellaceae bacterium
GCGGAACGCCTCAAGGAATTCCGGCGGGCCAATCCGAAGGTCACCGACCCGTCGCGCCTTACACCGGGCCAGCAACTCCTCGTTCCGTCCGGAGCAACACCGGTGAAGAGAGACGACGGAAATACGGTCGACTACACGGTGAAGCGGGGAGACTCCCTTTCGAAGATCCTCTTCTCCCGCGGCGTTCCGCGCCCACAGAGGAAGATGTACCTCGACGCGATCCAGGAGATCAACCCGTCGGTCACGGACGTGAACCGGATCATCGCGGGAAAGACGCTCCATCTTCCGATGGAAGGGTACTTCGCGGAGGCGAAGCCGCCGGCGGAGCCTGAGAAGATCGCGCCGCCGGAAGTCGAGCTCGCGGCCGTCCCGCCCCTGGTGGAGGTCCCGCCTGCCCCGGATGTTCCTCCCGCGCCGGTGTTGACGCGCGAGGTCGCCCCCGGCCCGGGCCAGGACGCCTTGGCTGCCGGGAAGCCGGAGGCGGAGCTGCTGGTTCCCAAGCCCGTCTCCCCGACCGCATCGGTCGTCGAGACGGGGAAGGCGAAGCCCTCGGAGGAGGTCGTCATCCCGCCGGCGCGGTCTCCGTACCGGGGGCTCCTGTCGGACCTCTTCCTGGCGATCGGCGAAAAGTGGGTCGACCGGGGAACGATGTACCTTCCCCTCCTTTCCGGGGGCGACGTGGTGCTGCAACTGTCCGATTTCCCCGTCGTGCGATTCTCCGGGGGGGCGGAGGCGCTCATCGATTTCCGCGGAGGCATCCCGTCGCGGGTCGCGGACGCGATCTCCGCGCAATGGAAATCGATCCAGGTCGTCTCTCTCGCCGACGCGGGCGGCGCGGGGGATCGGATCGACCGGATCCTGCGCGTGTCCGGGTACCATTCCGTGAAGGAGGGGATCTCCCGCCCCGTGGTGATGGGCGAGACCGTCTCGGTCGCGCTCCCCGCGCGCTGGGTCATCCAGCGGGCCGAGGACAGCCTCCTCTCCGGCGACCTCATCCTGTTGAAAGAGGTACCGGAAAAGCCCGATCCGGAGCTTCTCTCCGTCCTGCGGTACGCCCGTCGCCTCGGGCTTCGCGTCCTTCCCTACGCCGACGACCCGAAGGCGATGGAAGGGTTCCTCGTCGGCGTCGAGGAGGAGGCGTCGGCCGGAGGGATCCCGGTGGCCCTCGTTGTGCCGAAGACGGGCGGCCTCCCGGCGGTGGACTTCGGCCTCTCCCTCCTCGGGATTGCCGCGAAGACCGGGGAGCGCCTGCGCGTGGGGGGGGGAGGAGACGCCTTCCATCTCGTCGTTTCGCCCGAACGGCTCTTCGAGATCGGCGGGAAGAAGTACGTGGTCGACACGGGGAAGATGTCCCCCGCGGTCCGCTCGATCCTCCGGGAATCCGGATACGCCGTCTTCCTTGCGGGAAAGGATGCTTCCGGCAGGGAGATTTTCCGGCGGCTGATGAAGGCGGCGGGAGTCGGGTCGGAAGACCGGAAGGAATCCCTGCTGGGGGGGGGGGCGAAGTCGGGGTACGAGGTCCGGGTCACCGGCGCGTTCCTTTCCCTGCCCGGCCCAGCGGGCGGGGCGGAACGCAGGATCGTGCTCGTCGGCAGGAAAATACATTCGGCCACCCGGGCGCTGCTCGGGGACATGGGTGTGGAAATCGTCGAGTGGTAGTCGTACAATTAAGGGTGCCCGCGGCGGACGGGCGTCGGAGGGCATCGATCGATGGGGAGTGCGACGAACCGAAACCCGGCACGCCGATTGGACGACGCGTCGTCCCTGGCGGGGCATCCGGAGTTTCGCCCGCGGCTGACGGTCGTGCTCGTTTTTCTCACCCTCATGGTCGCCGTCGTCGGTTGGCGGATCGCCCGTGACACGGGAGCACGCCGGGTCGACGTCATTGCGCGCGAGGCGATCGGGCTCTTCGATGCCGTTTCCTCAGCGGCAGTGGCCACCGCGTTGCCGGATGCCGCGGAGGCAGAGGAGCGGTTCCGGGCCCTCGCGGGCGTTCCCATCGGGTTTCCGCGGGACGACGTCGATTTCGTCCCCGTCGAGGTCCGCAGGGAGACGTTTGCGAACCGCCCGGCTGCCTCGCTGCGGTTCCGCTACGCGGGAGAGGAGTATCTCCTCGTGGTATCCGCCCGGGACCGACTCCTCGGGACTCCCCCCGACGCGGCGTTTCCCGAGGGATCGTTCGTATCGGGGGAGCGGGACGGCAGGTCGTTCGTCCTGTGGGAGCGGGAGGGTGCTTCCTGCATCGTGGTTTCGGAGGTCGACGTGACGCAGGCGTTCGACCTGGTCCGTCGGCTGTTCACCTGATCCGGAGCAGAACCGAATTCGCCAAGGAGGGAGTGCGATGAACGTCGCCAAGCGAATGAAGCGCAACCCCGTGTTCGTCGACGAGGGGGACTCGATGAAGAAGGCGATGGACCTGCTGAAGGAGCACGAGATCCGGCACCTCCCCGTCCTGAAGGACGGGGAACGGCTCGTCGGCATCCTCTCGGAGCGGGACATCAAGCAGGCGTCCCCTTCCCCCGCGACCGCCCTCGAGATCCGGGAGATCTACTACCTCCTCGACAAGGTCAAGGTGAAGCAGATCATGACGCGGCGGCCCTACACCGTCTCCTCCTCGGCCCCGATCGAGGAGGCGGCCCTGATCATCCGGGAGAAGAAGATCGGTTGCCTTCCCGTTGTGGACGACGGGAAGCTCGTCGGAATCCTCACGGAGACCGACATCATCGACTCCTTCATCGAGGCGATGGGCGTCAACGGCCCGGGGTACAGGATCGAAATCGCGCTGGCGAACAAGCCCGGGATGCTCTTCGAGGTGCTGAAACTCCTGAAGGATTTCGACGTGAACATCGTGTCGGTGGCCACCTCGCCGCAAGACGATCCGGGGCGCAAGGTGTTTATCCTGCGGATCGAGACCAGGAACTACAAGGTGGTGAAGGCCGCGATCAGGAAGTCGGGGTTCGATCTTCTTTCCGCCGATTGACCCGCGTCAAGGAACGGCGTACCGCCCACCGGCATCTTAGGGATGGCGGAGACATGACGAGGCAGCAGGAAACCGAGGAGGTGTAACGGTGAGACCAGAAGTCGAGAAAGTGCTGGACAGCATTCGCCCCGCCCTCCAGGCCGATGGGGGAGACGTGGAACTCATCGACATCGACGGAGGCGTGGTGAAGGTGCGCCTTCTGGGCGCATGCGGCGGCTGCCCGATGGCCACGATGACGTTGAAGGGCGGCATCGAGGCGGCTCTCAAGGAGCGGATACCCGCCGTCGAGCGGGTGGAGTCCGTATAACAACCCACACAACCGGAGGGAGGTGTCATGGCGTACAAGATCACGGAAGATTGCATCGCATGCGACGCATGCGTGCCGGAGTGCCCCGTCCAGTGCATCTCGGAGGGGGACCCGATCTACGTTATCGACGCGGAAAAATGCACGGACTGCGCGGCGTGCGCGGGGGTGTGTCCTACCGCGGCGTGCGTCCCGGCGTAACGCGAACGTCACCGGGACGAGAATCGCCGGCTTCGGCCGGCCGGAGGGGGCGAAAGGACACCTTTTCGCCCCCTCCTCCTGCCGGGGGATTCATGCCGGGCTGCAGCAGCTTCTCGACCTCCTTGTCGAACGCATCCTTGTCGATGTAGCCGATGTGCACGTTCTTGATCTCCCCGTCCTTCCCCACGAAGAAGGTGGTCGGGATGGAGGAGACCCCGCCGTACGCCCGGGCGGTGGCCAGGTCCCCGAAAAGGATCCTGTACCCGATCTTGTTGCTCATCAGGAATCCCGGCAGGTTCTCCCGCGTGTCGGTGTCGAGCGAGATCCCGATCAGTTCGAACCCCTTCTCCTTGTGTTTGTTGTACACCTCGACGAAGCCGGGGATCTCCTCCCGGCAGGGGGCGCACCAGGTGGCGAAGAAGTTGATGACCGTGGGCTTCCCCGCGAACCGGGAGGAGGGATACAAATTCCCGTTGGTGTCCGGAAGGGAGAAGGGGGGTGCGGTCCTCGATCCCGGGGCTCCGGCCGGAACCCCGGACGCCGGCCACGGCGTGGCCTTCTTCGCCTCCGTCCCGGCCTGCCAGTTCCGGTAGAGAAAGAGGGCTCCCGCGAACACCACGACCAGCATCAGGATCAACGGCACCGCCCCGATCCCTTTGCGCGACAACGCAAACCGCTTCATGCGACGCCCCCCCACCTGTCCTGTCTCGTAAATGTCCCGATGCGATGCACATTGTAGCAAATCCGATGCCCGCGCGCGCCGGAGCCGGGGAGCTGGGCGCCGCCTGCGGCGTCGCGGACGCGCAAGTGCGGAACCGGCGGAGCCGCCGCAGGAGGGGGGCGCAGTGAGGTAAAGCGCAGCCGTGCGGGTTCATCGCACGGCGAGCCACGAACGGAGCCCCCGCTCCGAGGCGGCGCAGCCGGGGGAGGCGTCGCGGACGCTCCATGGGCGCCCTCATCGCCCGCCGTGGTATCATGGCGATCCGGGGGGATCCCGTTTGAAACGGAATCGCTCCCCGGGAAATCATATAAAGATAATGGCCGGCGGAGGAGGGCGAGATGGCGGAATGGTCGATGGAAGAGGCGTTGCGGATGGCGTTGCGCCTGGAGGCGGAGAACTTCGCGGAATACGAAAAGAGCGCCGCCGAGGCGACCAATCCCGGCGTGAAGTCGATGTTCCTATTCCTTGCCGGCGAGGAGCGCAACCACCTGAAGCTCATCAAGGAAAAGATGGAGCAGTTCCACGTCAAGCCGTGAACCGGGGAGCGCGGACGATCCGATGACGAAGGCTTTTTTCGACCATATATCGACCACTCCCCTCGACCCCGGCGTTTTCGAGGCGATGCGTCCGTACTTCCTCGACCAGTACGGCAACCCGTCCTC
>CAZKMH010000311.1:0-4831 GCA_964553395.1 uncultured Rikenellaceae bacterium
CTTTAACTTAATCTTCAAATTCTTTGCCATTTTCCTCATTATTCGGATTATTTTCGTCAATGTCTGTTTTTTCACCAGGTTCACCTGCCTCTTCTTCCTCATTGACTTCCACACAAGCCACCGATGCAATGATATCATTTTCCCTCAGGTTTATCAGTCTGACTCCCTGTGTGGCACGGCCCATCACCCTGAGGGCTGAAACTGGGCTTCTGAGGATATTCCCGAATTGTGTTATGATCATAAGATCGTAATTGTCAGTTACATCCTTGAGAGCAATCAGCGAACCGGTTTTTTCGGTTATGTTGATTGTCTTTACTCCTTTTCCTCCCCTGTGGGTAACTCTGTATGCATCGATATCCGATCGTTTTCCATATCCTTTTTCCGAAACAACAAGAATATCCTTTTCCTTGCTTTCAACAGTTATCATTCCAATCACAAAATCTGTCTGCTCATTAGCCAGCCTTATTCCCCGGACACCTGAAGCGGTTCGTCCCATCGGTCTGACATAGGATTCAGGAAAGCATATTGCTCTTCCCGATCTCACAGCCAGCATTATGTGGAAATTGCCATTAGTCATTCTTGCTTCCAGCAATTCATCACCATCTCTTACAGTGATGGCATTTATACCATTCGCCCTGGGTCTTGAATAAGCTTCAAGTGAAGTTTTCTTAATGATCCCCCTGGTAGTGCACAGAACTATAAAATTGTTATTAATGTATTGAGGATCATTAAGATCCTTAACATTAATAAATGCTCTTACAGTATCACCAGGTTCAATATTTATGAGGTTCTGCATGGCTCTTCCCTTTGAGGTCCGCGATCCTTCCGGGATATTATAAACCTTCAGCCAGTAGCATTTTCCGTTGCTTGTGAAGAACAGCATTGTATTATGCATGGTGGCAATATACAGATGCTCGATAAAATCCTCATCTCTTGTGGTACCACCTTTTGCACCGGTTCCTCCTCTTCCCTGTCTCCTGAATTCAGTAAGTGGAGTTCTTTTAATGTAACCCATATGGGAAATTGTGATGACCATATCATCATCTGAATAAAAATCTTCCGGATTGAATTCTTCTGCATTGGGTATTATTTCAGTGCGCCGCTTATCGCCATATTTTTCCCTGATTTCAAGGAGTTCGTCTTTTATGATCTTCATTTGGAGGTCAACACTGTCAAGAACTTTTTTAAGGTAATCAATAAGGTCCATGACTTCCTTATATTCAGCTCTCAGCTTTTCCTGTTCGAGTCCTGTCAGCTGCCGGAGTCTCATTTCAACTATTGCCCTGGCCTGAATATCCGACAGGTTAAATTTCTCCATAAGTCTTTCCCGTGCCATATCGGGTGTCTGAGACGATTTGATCAGTGCAATCACCTCGTCAATGTTATCGCTTGCAATGATCAGTCCTTCAAGTATATGAGCTCTCTTTTCAGCTTGTTCAAGATCAAATTTAGTCCTTCTGACCACTACTTCATGACGGTGCTTCACAAAATATGAGATCAGATCTTTTGTGTTCAGAGTTCTTGGACGTCCCTTTACGAGTGCAATATTATTTACGCTAAATGATGTCTGAAGTGATGAATACTTATAAAGATTGTTGAGAACAACATTTGCGGTGGCATCTTTCTTCAGGATGATAACTATCCTCATTCCGTTCCGGTCCGACTCATCATTTATATATGATATCCCTTCAAGCCTCTTTTCGTTTATAAGATTAGCGATCTTCTGAATCATTTCAGCCTTGTTGACCATGTAAGGGATTTCGGTCACAATTATACTTTCCCGCCCCGAATGGGTCAGCTCTATTTCAGTCTTTGCCCTGATTACAATTCTGCCCCGGCCTGTTTCACATGCATCCCTGATACCCTGCTCACCATAAATTATTCCGCCGGTGGGAAAATCCGGCCCCTTTACATATTTTAATATATCCTCCGACGTAATGTCATTATTATTAATGTAAGCTATTGTTGCATCAACAATTTCCGAAAGATTGTGTGGTGGCATGTTCGTTGCCATCCCTACTGCAATGCCTGAAGCTCCGTTTACAAGCAGATTGGGTACCCGGGTTGGCAGAACTACCGGTTCAGTAAGGGAATCATCAAAATTCGGTTGAAAATCGACAGTATTTTTATCTATATCTGCAAGTGTTTCCTCGGCAATTTTTTTTAGTCTTGCTTCAGTATACCTCATAGCAGCCGGGCTGTCTCCGTCGACTGATCCGAAGTTACCCTGCCCGTCGACCAGCGGATATCTCATTGACCACTCCTGTGCCATTCTTACCATGGCTTCATAAACAGATGAATCTCCATGGGGATGATATTTGCCAAGCACCTCTCCCACTATCCTTGCCGATTTCTTGTAAGACTTATTCGATTGTACTCCCAGCTCAGACATACCGAAGAGTACACGTCGGTGAACAGGTTTCAAACCGTCCCTGACATCAGGTAATGCACGCGATACAATCACCGACATCGAATAATCGATGTAGGCCGACTTCATCTCCTCCTCGATATTTACCTGAACTATCCTCTCTCTCTCTGACATAACATCTTAATAATTAAATAATTACGAAATAAAAACCCAGTTACGAATTTGACTCACGAAAATAGTGATTATTTACCTACTTTTGACCTTATCCCTAAGTGAATTTTTAACATAGTTGTTCATAAATGGGCATAATTATTGCCATATACATAAATGTATAATTTTAACTTTAGTTTTTCAATAATGTGTACTTTTGTCTTTTGATGTCTGCCAGATTGACTGGCAACAGACAGATAAAAGGAAAACGATAATATTTAATATGGATTCACAATTTTCGCAAAGAGTAAAAGATATCCTCGGTTATAGTAAGGAAGAGGCTATAAGGCTGGGAAACAGTCATATAAGTCCTGAGCATCTTTTTCTTGGAATTTTAAGGGATGGAGAAGGGATTGCGATTGAAATCCTTATCAACCAGGGTATTGATCTTTTAGGTTTGAAGGGTTCGCTGGAAAAAAGTATTAAAGTGGAAAGCCCTGTACCGGTTGCTGATCATGAAGTTATTCCGCTTTTGAGAAGCACTGAACGAATATTGAAACTTGTTTATCTTGAAGCAAAAGCATTAAAAAGCAGTACAATTGAATCAGAACACCTGCTGCTGGCTATTCTTAAAGATGAAAATGCTCTTGTTACCAGGTTTCTGTCCGAAATGGATGTTGATTATCAAACAGTAAAACGGACTGTTGAAGCCGGATCACCCAGAGCAAAAGCTGATTATCCCAGGGATGAGGATGATGAAGGCCAGGGGTACGGATCACCCGGAAAGGGACAATCCTCCTCACCTGCATCAACAAAATCATCGTCTGACACTCCAGTTCTTGACAATTTTGGAATAGACCTTACAAAAGCCGCAGAAGAAGGCCGGCTCGATCCGGTTGTCGGAAGGGAACGTGAGATCGAAAGGCTCGCCCAGATCCTTTCGAGAAGGAAAAAGAACAATCCGGTACTGATCGGAGAACCAGGCGTTGGTAAATCCGCAATAGCAGAGGGACTTGCACTCCGGATTACCAGGAAAAACGTCTCAAGGGTACTGTTCCATAAAAGAGTAGTGGCTCTCGATCTTGCTTCAATAGTAGCAGGTACAAAATACAGGGGACAGTTTGAGGAGAGGATGAAGGCAATACTTAATGAGCTTTCCAAAAATGACAATATAATTCTGTTTATCGACGAGATACACACTATTGTAGGTGCAGGAGGTGCAACCGGATCTCTCGATGCTGCCAATATGCTTAAGCCGGCACTTGCCAGAGGCGAAATACAGTGCATCGGAGCAACTACTCTGGATGAATACAGGCAGCATATTGAAAAGGATGGAGCACTGGAAAGAAGATTTCAGAAAGTGATTGTTGATCCGACTTCAATTGAGGAGACCATCATCATTCTGCAGAATATCAAGGAAAGGTACGAAGAACATCATAACGTGATTTACACTGACGATGCCATCGATGCATGCGTAAAACTGACCAATCGCTATATTTCTGACAGGCATCTGCCCGATAAAGCTATCGATGCACTCGATGAATCAGGCTCAAGGGTTCACATTTCAAATATTGTTGTACCTGATAAGATTCTCTCTCTGGAGAAGCAACTTGACGACACAAAGAAGGAAAAAATGATGGCCGTCAAGAATCAGAACTTTGAGAAGGCCGCCAGTTTCCGGGACCGTGAGAAAGATCTGCTTGAGATGATCGACGTTGAAAAGAAAAAATGGGAAAAGGAACTTTCCGTGAACAGGGAAACGGTTGATGCCGAAAAGGTTGCTGAAGTTGTTGCGATGATGACAGGTGTGCCCGTTCAAAGGATCGCACAGACTGAAGGCACCCGGTTGTTACAAATGGCCGACGAGCTGAAGGGAAGTGTTATCGGACAGGACGAGGCAATCCTCAAAATAGTAAAATCGATCCAGAGGAACAGGGCTGGTTTGAAAGATCCGAACAAGCCAATAGGTACATTTATCTTTTTAGGTCCGACCGGTGTCGGTAAAACACAGCTGGCAAAAGTACTGGCAAAATTCCTGTTCGACACTACGGATAACCTTGTTAGGATCGACATGAGCGAATATATGGAGAAGTTTTCGGTATCAAGGCTGGTTGGAGCGCCTCCCGGATATGTCGGGTATGAAGAGGGTGGCCAGCTTACTGAAAAAGTGAGAAGAAAGCCATACTCGGTCGTCCTGCTGGATGAAATCGAAAAAGCACATCCCGACGTATTCCATATTCTCCTCCAGGTTCTGGATGAGGGTCAGCTGACCGACAGCCTCGGACGGCGTGTCGACTTCAGAAATACTATTGT
>CAZKMH010000312.1:0-4821 GCA_964553395.1 uncultured Rikenellaceae bacterium
AAATTCAATTTTTCTGGTTATTACAAATGTACCCTCATCTGAAACAGAAACTGAATCCACGGTTATCAGATCGTTTGATTTTAATTCATCGAGATAAATATATTCTCCACTAACAGGGTCTGTAAGCTTGCCGTTTATTTCAATATTGCTATTTTTGCAACCGGGAAGGATTGCTAAAACAAAAATAAGAAGTAAAAGGAGCCTGTTCATCAACCAAAACATTAATTCTTAGTAGTTTAAATTATCGAAATGCAAAGTTATTCTTTTTTTCCTGCCTGTGTCTGCAGGTGTTAATTATAATTATCATGACTTACAAAGAACGGTTTGCAAAGGTGAATAATATTTTTTAACTTAAGAGACTTTTTATACGTAACAAAACAGTTTTAAAATGAGCTATATTAAGTTTGACAAGAGTCAGATTGTAAATCTAGAATATTCGCTTTCAAGGGAAATACTAAGAACGAACCGGGCCGGATCATACGCATCTACAACCATAGTAGAGTGTAATACCCGTAAATATCACGGTTTACTGATTTGTCCTGTAGATGAGCTTGGCGGTGGAAGGTATATATTACTTTCTTCTCTTGATGTTACTGTAGTGAACAATGATAAAAGTTTTAATGTTGGTATAAGGAAATATAAAGGCGATTATTTCAGTCCGAAAGGACATAAATACATCGAAGATTTTGAAACAGAGGTTATTCCGATGCGGGTTTTCCGGGTCGGAAATGTTTTGCTGAAGATGGAACGGTTACTTGTACATTATGAAGAACAGTTGCTGGTGCGATATACCATCCTCGAGGCATCTGAGCCGATGAAGCTCCAGATACGTCCTTTCCTTGCATTCAGGAGCATTCATGAACTTACACATGCGAACATGTCAGCCAACACGAAGGTTGAGTTCATCAAAAACGGGATCAGGTCAAAATTGTATGAAGGTTTCCCGTCGCTGCATATGCAGTTCTCTTCAAAGGTTGAATTCATCCCGGTACCCGACTGGTATCGGGGAGTGGAATACATCGAAGAACAGAAGAGGGGTTACGACTACTCTGAAGATCTGTTTACACCGGGATTTTTTGAACTGGAGGCCAAAAAAGGAGACAGCATCGTATTTTCAGCATCTACAAGCGAAGAGAATCCTTCCGGGTTAAAGACAAAATTCAGCAAGACTGTGGCAGGCAAAATTCCGCGTAACAGCTTCCTGAATTGCCTCAGGAATGCCGCAATGCAATTTGTTGAGAAAAGAGGAGAGGAAATCCTTATTACTGCCGGGTATCCGTGGTTCGGATCCTGGGGAAGGGATACATTCATTTCATTACCGGGAATTGTCATAGCCCGTCATAATCTTGGCCTCTTCCAGGCAGTACTGGACACACAGGTAAAAAAGATGAAGGATGGATTATTCCCGAATATGGGGACAGAGGGTAATTATGCTTTTAATTCATTAGATGCACCTCTGTGGTTTTTCTGGTCGCTCCAGCAATACGTTGAAAACGGTGGTACAAACTGCATTGAAAGGTACGGAAATGCCTCCAAATCAATTTTACGGGCATTTAAAAACGGAACTGCGTATAATATACATATGCGTGATAATGGTCTTATATATGCAGATGCTAAGGGAAAGGCCCTCACCTGGATGGATGCAGTGGTAAACGGTGTTCCGGTTACACCACGGCCAGGTTATGCAGTTGAAATTAACGCCCTCTGGTATAATGCAATCTGCTTTACTCTGGAAATGGCCAGAGTCGGAAAGGATAATACTTTTACAAAGGAATTCGGATTCCTTCCGGAATTGATAAAGAAATCATTCCTTGAAATTTTCTGGAACGATAAAGCAGGGTACCTTGCTGATTATGTTAATGATACAGAGGGCAGTAACTTTTTTGTCAGACCGAATATGGTAATTGCGGTATCCCTTCCTTATTCAATACTTGACAAGGAACAAATGAAGAAAGTGTTGGATGTTGCAGATAAAGAGCTTGTTACACCAAGAGGTCTGAGAACACTTTCTCCGGGTAATAAATACTACAAGGGGAATTACTTTGGAAGCCAGGAGGAGAGAGATGAAGCATACCATCAGGGTACAGTCTGGCCATGGCTTTTCGGACCTTTTTGTGAAGGCTGGCTGAAAGTATACGGTAAACAGGGAGTTCAGAAAGTTAAAAAATTGATTTATGGCTTTGAAGAGGTGATGAACGAGCATGGTGTATCAACGATATCAGAAATATACGACGGAAATCCACCTCATGCACCAAATGGAACAATCTCTCAGGCATGGAGTGTTGGTGAGGTTTTGAGGATTATTGACCTTCTTGAGAAAAATTATTCAAATTAGTAATACAGGTAAGTTATGCGTGTGTTAATGTTTGGTTGGGAATTTCCGCCCCACATTTCCGGCGGTCTGGGGACCGCCAGTTACGGACTTACCAAAGGCATGGCCGCCATTGACGACATGGAAGTGACCTTTGTAGTGCCCAAAGCGTGGGGCGACGAGGACCAGGATATGGTCCGGCTGATTGGTGCCAATAAAGTGCCGGTGACATTTAAAAAGATCTATTATAAGGGAATCAGAAGACCGATCGAAAAAATTGAAGTCTTCTCTAAAATTGTCCCCTATACTGACCCGGATGATTACTGGAAGATTGTCAGCTCCGAAAGTTTGGGGAAAAGACTAATCATCCAGACTAACGAAATGGGAGTGACTGATTTCTCAGGAAGGTATGATAATAACCTGCTTGATGAAATTTATAAATATTCTGTAATTGCTTCTGTCATAGCTGAAGAAAATGAATTTGATATTATACATGCTCACGACTGGCTTACATATCCTGCCGGAATAGCAGCAATGGAGGTATCAGGCAAACCTCTGGTGATCCATGTTCATGCAACCGATTTTGACAGAAGCGGCGGTAATGCCAACCCTGACGTATACAGGATTGAAAAGGCCGGTATGGAAGCTGCAGTAAAAATTATTACGGTCAGCAATCTCACCAGGGACATTGTTATTAATAAATACAACATCCATCCTGATAAGGTGGAAACAGTTTACAATGCCGTGGAGCATGTGGATTTTTCAGGTGATCAGGAGGTGAAAAAGGGATTTGATGACAAAGTTGTCACCTTCCTTGGCAGGATCACCCTTCAGAAGGGACCTGAATATTTTATTGAAGCAGCCTATAAGGTTTTGAAAGCAATGAATAATGTGAGGTTCGTAATGGCAGGCACAGGCGATATGATGGAAAGAATGATGAGAAGAGCCGCCTCACTGAAGATAACCGATCGATTCCATTTTACCGGATTTCTTAAAGGGAAGGATGTTTATACAATGCTTGCATTGAGCGATGTTTATATAATGCCCTCCGTATCCGAACCATTCGGAATCTCTCCGCTTGAAGCCATGCAATCGAGTGTCCCTGTGATTATCAGCAAACAGTCAGGTGTGGCTGAGATACTCACCCATGCAGTTAAGACCGACTTCTGGGACATTGATGCAATGGCAGATGCTATTTACGGGATTCTCAATTACCCGGCTCTGGCAAGTATGTTTATCAGAAACGGTATGGAAGAAGTTATCAGGCTTAAATGGGATAATTCTGCCAGACATGTCAGAGATATTTACGAAAGAGTGATTTGGAAAAAATAAGTTTTACAACATGAGTACAGCAGGAAAAAAGGCAATTTGCTTATACTTTCAGGTCCATCAGCCATTCAGGCTGAAGCGTTACAGATTTTTTGACCTGGGTCATGATCATTATTATTATGACGATTTCTCAAATGAGTCGATAATGAGGAAAGTAGCTCAGAAATGCTATCTTCCTGCCAATAAGATAATTATGGAGCTCATTCAGAAGCATAAGGAGAAATTCAAAGTTACATTCTCCCTTTCGGGAATTGTCATAAACCAGTTCAGACTATATGCTCCGGAGGTTCTTGAGTCATTCCGGCAACTTGCTCAAACCGGAATGGTCGAGTTCCTTTCAGAGACGGATTCCCATTCTCTCGCATCGCTCAGGAACAGAACGCAATTTGAGCAACAGGTTCAACTTCACAGGGAGATGGTAAAAACGTACCTTGGGGTTGAAACCACCTCATTTCGGAATACAGAACTGATTTATAACGATACCATCGGATCATGGGTTGCAGATATGGGGTTCAAATCAATTCTGACTGAAGGAGCAAAACATATCCTCGGGTGGAAAAGTCCTAATTACCTGTATTGCAATGCTATAAATCCCCGCCTCAAAGTCTTGCTGAGGAATTTTGTAATGAGCGATGATATTGCTTTCAGGTTCTCAAACAAATCATGGAGTGCCTGGCCTCTGACTGCTGATAAATATGCCACCTGGATCAGCAAGCTTGCACCAAAAAGTGAGCTTCTGAATATCTTTCTCGATTATGAGACATTTGGGGAGCATAACTGGAAGGAGACAGGAATATTTGATTTTCTTCAGCACCTCCCGGGTGCAATCCTCAAAAAGACCCCGTTTAAATTCATGACACCTTCCGAAGTGGCAGAAACATTGCAGCCTGTTTCGGCTATAAATGTTCCTTCATCGATCTCATGGGCTGACGAAGAACGGGACATAACCGCATGGCTGGGTAATGAGTTGCAGCTGGCAGCATTCGAAAAACTCTATGAATTATCCGATAAAGTCAGCAGGTGTAATGATGAGCAGATGAGAATAGATTGGGAGTACCTTCAATCGAGTGACCACTTTTATTACATGGCAACCAAGTTCTTTTCAGATGGTGCGGTTCATGCTTATTTCAATCCATATGAAACGCCTTATGATGCATTCATGAATTATATGAACGTACTGA
>CAZKMH010000313.1:0-4821 GCA_964553395.1 uncultured Rikenellaceae bacterium
CAAACAAAAACATTGTAAACAACAGATAATCAAGACAATATGAATAGTTGATAACTATACTCCCAAATGTTAATAAACATAAAATTTTTGTCTTGCATTGCGATCATTGCTTATCTAATTTAGCACTTACCCGTTTCTGTAATCAGCGGCTGTTTAATTTCATTAGTATCAGAGAATAACAAAATTATGGAAGAGCTATTTGTCCAGGCAGCAGCTATTGCTTCTGACCAAAGCAAAGGTAAACAATCAACCGAGACCCGGGAGAAGAGTGGTGGGAAAGAAAATAAAAAACAGGAAAAGATGGCAGCAGGGAAGGTCGTTTATTCTCATGATGAAGCTGTGGTGGCAAGCATTGAATACTTTAAGGGTGATGAGCTTGCTGCAAGAGTCTGGGCAAATAAATATGCTTTAAAAGACTCTTTCGGTAACCTGTATGAAAAGACACCTGACGATATGCACCACAGGCTTGCAGGTGAGATCCACAGGATAGAGCTGAAATATAAAAATCCTCTTCCCGAGGAACTTATTTACAGTGTTCTTAAAGATTTCAAATACATAGTACCACAGGGTGGACCCATGACAGGCATCGGAAATGATTTCCAGATCGCTTCACTTTCGAATTGCTTTGTGATCGGGAATGATGGTACTTCAGATTCCTACGGCGGAGTGATGAAGATCGACCAGGAGCAGGTTCAGCTTATGAAGCGCCGTGGCGGTGTGGGGCATGATCTTTCCCACATTCGTCCCAAAGGAACACCTGTACTTAACAGTGCACTTACCTCTACAGGTGTGGTGCCATTCATGGAACGATACTCCAACTCCACACGTGAGGTTGCACAGGACGGAAGAAGAGGTGCCCTGATGCTTTCAATATCAATCAAACATCCCGATTCAGGAAAATTCATCGATGCCAAGATGGAAAGCGGGAAAGTGACAGGTGCAAATGTATCAGTCAAGATCACGGATGAATTCATGAAAGCAGTGGAGGGAAAAACAATCTTCAGGCAGCAATACCCGATCAATTCTGATAATCCGAAGTTTGTAAACGATGTGGATGCGCTTCAACTCTGGGGCAAGATCATCCATAATGCCTGGAAATCTGCCGAACCCGGTGTCCTTTTCTGGGATACCATAATCCGCGAGAGCGTTCCCGATTGTTATGCCGACCTTGGTTACCAGACAGTATCAACAAATCCATGCGGCGAAATACCGCTATGCCCTTATGACAGCTGCAGACTGCTGGCTATCAACCTCTACAGCTATGTAAAGAATCCTTTCACAAAAAAAGCGGAATTTGATTTCGAATTGTACAAGGAACATGTCGGGCTTGCACAGCGGATGATGGATGACATAATTGATCTCGAACTGGAAAAGATCGATGCGATCCTTTCCAAGATCAATTCCGATCCTGAATCAGATGAACTGAAAAGAGTGGAACGCAACCTGTGGAGAAACATCAGGAAGAAATCTGAAGAGGGTAGAAGAACCGGTATTGGAATCACGGCAGAGGGAGACATGCTTGCTGCTATTGGTTTGAGGTATGGCACTGAAGAGGCAGCAAATTTCTCGGTGGAAGTCCATAAGACCCTTGCTCTTGAAGCTTACAAATCCTCAACTTACCTGGCAAAGGAAAGAGGCCCGTTTGAAATATACAATGCAGAACGTGAAAGGAATAATCCATTCATTCTGAGATTGAAAGATGCTGATCCGGTACTGCACAACAATATGGAGCGATTCGGAAGGAGAAACATTGCCCTGCTGACAATAGCGCCAACCGGTACAACAAGCCTGATGACTCAGACCACCTCAGGAATTGAACCGATCTTTTCCGTCTTTTACAAACGCAGAAGAAAAGTCAATCCAAACGATAAGGATATCAGGGTAACATTCAGGGATGAGATTGGAGACTCATGGGAAGAATTTAATGTGTTCCATCATAAGTTTGTTGACTGGCTCAGACTTAACAGCTATGATCCCGACGAAGTGACAAAAATGAATGATGCGGAGATTGGATCCATAATTGCAAAATCACCATACTACAAAGCCACTGCAAATGATGTCGACTGGATTGCAAAAGTGAGGATGCAGGGTGCAATTCAAAAATGGGTCGACCATTCAATAAGTGTCACCATAAACCTTCCTTCTGATGTGAAGGAGGAACTTGTCAGCGAATTGTACTTAACAGCCTGGAAAGCAGGATGCAAGGGAGCTACGGTATACCGTGACGGTTCAAGAGAAGGTGTTCTTATCAGCAGCAAGCATGAAACCCGTTCAGAAAGGCCAAGACGCCCGAAGATACTCGATTGCGATGTGATCAGATTCAATATAAATGAAGAGAAATGGGTCGCATTCGTCGGTCTTAAAGATGGCAGGCCGTATGAAATTTTCACAGGTATCGCCGATGAGGAGATCTTCCCTATCCCAAAAAGCATCGTTAAAGGACAGATCATAAAAACAAAGAGCGAAGACGGAAAGACCCGCTATGATTTTGAGTATACGGACAAATATGGATACAAGAAAACAATGGGAGGTCTGTCACATATGTTCAAGCCTGAGTTCTGGAATTATGCAAAGCTCATTTCAGGGGTACTGAGGTATGAAATGCCAATCGCCGATGTTGTGAATCTTGTGCAGTCGCTCAAGCTCGACAGTGAATCGATCAATAACTGGAAGAATGGTGTTGAAAGGGCTCTGAAAAAATATATACCCAATGGAACCCGGGCAAAGGGCAAATGCAGCGAATGCCATTCTGAAAACCTTGTATATGAGGAGGGTTGCCTTATCTGCAAGGATTGCGGATCCTCAAAATGCGGTTAATTCTTCGGTTTTAAAACGCCAAGCTCCCTGCCTGTCTTTTCGAATGCTCTGACAGCCTTGTCAAGGTGTTCTTTTTCATGAGCAGCGGAAAGCTGTACACGTATTCTTGCCTCGCCTTTCGGAACCACCGGATAATAGAAGCCAATAACATAAATTCCTTCGTCAAGCAGTTTGGCAGCAAATTCCCGGGAGAGTTTTGCGTCATATAACATAACTGCGCATATTGCTGATTTAGTGGGCTTTATATCAAAACCAAGGTTAGTCATTCTGCTTATGAAATATTCAGAATTCCTGTGAAGTTTATCCTGCAACTCATTTGTCTCGGTCATCAGGTCGACCATTTTAATTCCCGCTGCTGCCACCAGCGGAGGGATGGAATTCGAGAAAAGATACGGCCGTGACCGCTGACGGAGAAGTTCGATGATCTCCTTCCGGCCGGTTGTGAAACCTCCTATAGCACCTCCAAATGCTTTTCCGAGTGTCCCGGTAATTATCTCAATCCGGCCCATAATGCCATGCAGTTCAGTGACACCTCTTCCGGTTTCTCCGACTACGCCAGCCGAATGAGATTCGTCAACCATTACCATCGCATCATACAGATCTGCAAGCTCAGCTATTCGTTTCAAAGGAGCCACATTACCGTCCATTGAAAATACTCCATCAGTAACGATAAGCCTGAAACGTTGCGCCTGCGCAAGCTTAAGCTGCTTCTCCAGATCGGCCATGTCGGCATTTGCGTACCTGTACCGTTGAGCCTTGCAGAGGCGGACTCCGTCTATTATTGAGGCATGATTTAAGGCATCCGAGATAATTGCATCCTCTTCGGTGAGGAGCGGCTCAAATACACCGCCATTGGCATCGAAGCAGGCCGCGTAAAGTATTGTGTCTTCAGTATTGAAGAATTGTGCGATTTTTCTTTCAAGCTTCTTATGCAATTCGGTTGTACCACAGATAAACCTGACCGAAGACATGCCGTATCCATGATCTTCCATCGCCGACTTTACAGCTTCAATAAGCTTTGGGTTATTCGACATGCCGAGATAATTGTTGGCACAGAAGTTCAATACTTTCTGTCCGGTATCAAGCTCTATTTCAGCGCCCTGGGGGGATACAATTATACGCTCATTTTTAAAAAGTCCGGCATCCCTGATCTCATCAAGTGTTTTAACCAGATGTTTTTGATAATCCTTATACATAAATTATTTATTAAATTCTTGTTTTGGCACCGCTACAACCCCCGCTGGCGCGGATTTGCAATCCGTGCCTATTGCCCGGATGTAATCCGTCCCTTATAATCTTTCGGCACCGATTGCAAATCGGCGCCAGCAGCGTGCCATCCTTTCGGCACCGATTGCAAATCGGCGCCAGCAAGGCTTAGTGGCCAAAAAAATGCCACCAAGACACCAAGACACAAAGTTGCACTAAGTTGTTAATTACTAGTCCCAGTTGAGGATAACTTTACCGCAATTCCCTTCCTCCATTACATCAAAGCCCTTCTGAAAATCATCAATATGGAACCGGTGTGTAATTACCGGGTCCAGATTTATTCCGCCAATTATCATCTGCTCCATCTTGTACCAGGTTTCCCACATCTCCCTTCCGTATATCCCTTTCAGAGTTATCGCTTTGAAAATTATTTCGTTCCACGGGATCTCAAAATTTGAAGGCAATAATCCCAGAAGCGAGATACTTGATCCGTTATACATGTTTGAAATCATTTCAATAAATGCCTGAGGTGATCCCGACATTTCCAGACCAACATCAAAACCTCTCATACCCAGCTTTTTAACGGCATCAGAGATTTTTTCTCCTTTTGAAGGATTTACTGTAAGTGTAGCTCCCATCCTTTTCGCAATGGCAAGTCTGAAATCACTCAGGTCACTTACGACAATGAACCTTGCTCCTGAATATTTGGCAATGGCAACAGCCATATTCCCTATCAGTCCGGCTCCGGTGATCAGAACATCTTCGCCCAGCACCGGGAACGAGAGGGCCGTATGGACC
>CAZKMH010000314.1:0-4814 GCA_964553395.1 uncultured Rikenellaceae bacterium
CCTCTGCCACCCGGCTGAACCTTGAGCTCGGTCCCGGATTGGATATCCAGTAATCGCCACCCACGAGCAACTTTCCGAATTCGGTTCTGCTTACTCCCGATTCAAAATTAAACTGAAGGATCACACCTTCCGGTGTGTGAGCAGGCAGGTCGTAGACCCATTCACCAAGACTGTAAGGATCGCCGGTAACGAATCGTTGAGGACTGGGCATATAAAGCCAGCTGATAAGTTCAGCATCGGGTGCGGCATCGTGCATTCCCTGCTCCATTGCTGATAACGAGGCATGCAATATTTCCCATGGCTCTTTATCAGAACATCGCGGACAATTGATCTTACCCTTATAATCAGATGCGGAAGAAACAGTACTCAGGCATGTTGTTCCTCTTTCACCATGTGTTATGTTGATCATCCCGCCTAGTCCCGGTACCGATTTGAAAATCTTGTTCACTGATTCATACAGATAGTTATGGGCAGTCTGGCTCATCGGACAGAAGAAGTTACCCCTGCCGGCTGGAGCGCCTGCCAGCTCAGGATAATATTTTATGACAGGATTGTCAGGCTCCCATGCCCGTGGTTCAATGCAAAAAATATAAGTCCTGATGCCGTATTGCAGGCACTTCTCGACTGTCTTTCTGAGCTTTGCGAGACGTTTCTCTGCATCTTTCCCTGCTTCCGGAGTATAAGAGGTTGCAACCAGGTCACGAAATTCAATGGTAAGCCATAGTCCGTTAACTCCTTCATGTGCAAGACGATTCAGGTACTGATCGGGATAATAATCGACATCGTCCATCAATTCGTCTCTCATTCCGGGCGGACGTTTGATCGGACCGAAAAAGCAACGGGAGATCCGTCTCTGAATAAAGGGCTGTTTTTCTACTTTTCCGAGAGGGAGAAAAGGACCACGCTGTCTAAGCATCTCATCTTCGAGGTGGAAGATCCCGCGCCGGATTCCTTCTGTATCACCTGCTATGATCTTACAGCTTTTGGGTTCGACTTCCAGTCTGAATGATTCGCCTTTGAGCCCCTCAACCCGGACAGTTTCAATAAGATATTTGCCGTTATTGCCAGGTACATTACCAGCAGCCAGAAATAAACGAAGATCTTCATAAGCGGTATTCAGGCGTCCCTTTGTATCGGGGAATCCTTTCATGAGATCTATCCCTGCAGAAAGATCAGCCAGCTTAGGTCCGGGATATGCCCTCTTCCATCCATGCTGTGTCCACATTGGAGATTTCAGCTCCTCAATGAATTTCCAGGAGTCCTCACCCGGCTGAGGAGGTACATTCTTTAAATAAAGTGTGTCTCCCGGGACAATTATATTATACAGCAATAAACAGGACAGGACAAATGAATTCATTAACTAAATGATTATTTCAGGGAAAACAGGTAAATGGTTCATCCTGAACCTCAAAATACGGCATAAATTCAAAATCATTCAGTCCGTTTACCGAGTAATGAAGTGGTTTAGCGGGTACAGGATTAAGACTTTTAATCATTTTTTCCGGACTTATCTGTAGCGAGATATTTTCTTTTTCACCTTTCATACTGACATAAGCCATTAGTACAGGTCCGTACTCAAGAGCATAACGTCCTTTGTAGGCTTCTTCTTCTCCCTCATATTTTGACATCCTGAAATCCATCGGAAGTGTGAACGATATCACATCCCCATTCTTCCATTGTCTGTTAAGAGTAACATAGGTTCCCGGGTTACCGCTGATAATATTCTTCCCGTTTACCTTTATAAGCATCTTCTTTACAGCCCATGAAGGAACCCGGATCCTTATTTTTGATACAATTGTATTATCAGTATTAACTGTCAGCTGAACTTTACTGTCATAGGGAAACTGTGTGACCATTTTCAGAGTCATTGTTCCTGTCTTTGAAGTGTGTTTTATGGAAGATGGAGCGAACAGGTCCACATAGATCCCGTCATCCGCAATTGAATAAATAAATTCCGGGAGAGCTCCCATCATACGTGTTCCCTGGCCTTCACAGCATGTGCTCATGCTGAACGGCTGCCGGTTATTGACATCTTTATGGTCGACAAGCACTGAATGATAACGTATGCCTTTGTCGCCTACCTGATTAGCTATCAGGTTATTATAAATTGATTTTTCAATTTCCGCGACATATTTTTCTTCTTCCGGATTCAGCAGGTGGAATCGCTGGTTAAGGAAAGACCAGAAGACACTTCCGCAAAGCTCGCCTGTTGACCGGTGCAGATAATATGACTTCGGCGGATATAGATCGGTACCTTCGCAGATTGCAATTGATCCTCCTATATGTTCCCAGTTATTATGATAAAGATCCCATGCCCCGGAAGCAGCATCAAGATACTTTTTCTCACCGGTTGCACGGTACAAATCGAGATAAGGCTCTATACCCGTAAGAAGGTAGTTATGAGGCCTGTCATAGGGATAGAGCCAGATTGCTTTCAGATCCCTGTTTGCCATTTGTTCCATCCAGAAGTTTTCCTGGAAATACCGCTGGACAACATGGATATCTTCAGGTTTCCCGACAGGTGTAAAATAGGTCCGGGTGCTGGGAATAATTCCCTGTGTTCCCTGACCTGCTCTTCTGAGCATCTCAGGGAGGTAGCATGATGTATTGAACCAGTCGTAGAATCCACGTAACAGGGGAAAAGCCTTTTCGTTTCCTGCGTAGCCGGCTTCGATCAATCCGTGTGTTACCCATGATCTGGTATAAGCTCCATATTCCCCTGAGAAGATTTTGTTCTTCGGGTAAGCCATAATATAACCATCCGGTTCTTTACAATCGTCAATTATGTCCACGATTTTGTCCAGCCTTTCTCTCATCCCTTCATTTTCTATCCACCGTAAAGTATTCCCGGCGCCCATCAGGAAACGGCCCGCCTCCTGCCCGGGAAGATCGACAAACCAGAAATTATTCAGCCTGTTATCAAGTGGTTGTACCGGCTTTCCTGCCTTGACCCGGAAATTTCTTACAAGTTCATCAAAGGTGAACGAATTCATAAGGTAAGCAATATTGTTTTCCATGGTTTTCCTGAGAATACCATCTCCAATCTCAACCCCTCCTTTTGGTGTCCGGGCTTTAAAAGTAACCGGTTTCCATATTTCCTCAGGTATTATATTTCCGGGATTATCTGTAACAACTCCCTCTCCCTGGGGACGTTCCGGGCGGGTTAAAACAGATTCTTTGAGGTCACCTGATTCTGAGTCAGATACAGGTCTTCCCGTTGCAATATCCCTTCCGTCAGACAGTATCATTATTTTTGTCAGAGCCAGTCGTTGCTGTCTCAGGCGGATTGCAGTCAGTCTGACATACCTGCCATATACCTCTTTCCCCGAGAATGTTATAATTTCATCGTAAGGATCCCTGAAATCCTCCCTGATACGGTTTTCATACATTACAGAAGTATTGAAATCCTTATCATCCGACACCTCAATTTTAAAGCGTGAAGGGAATCCGACTGAGGCTACATAGCCCCATGGATTAACTCTTGGCAGTAGCTTAACACCATCAATCTTCTTCTTTTCACCCAGATCGACCTGTACCCAGCGTATTTCATTGTCATTTTTAGCAGGTTTAGATTCATATGCAGGAGTGAAAAATCTTGCAACACGATCGACACCCATCCCGGCATCTTTGCGCTCATCCAGCGGGGTATAATTTATCTGAGAATGAACAGGAAGGAGTCCTGTCATTGCAAATGCTAAAATTGCAATTGCATGTTTCTTAAAAACACTTAAACAGCTCAAATGATTAAACATATTATTGATTTTATAAATATTTAAAAATTACTTTTCTTTCTCGCCTCTTCGCCAGAGCGGATTTGTAGTCCGTGCTTTTGTTACCGGCACCGATTACAAATCGGCGCCAGCGACTGTTTTGTACCCTTCTTCGCTAGCGCGGATTTGCAATCCGTGCTTTTGTTACCGGCACCGATTACAACCGAGGACCGCTTCAGCGGGCCGAGCTCGGCGAAGCCAAATCGGCGCCAACGGTTCGCGCTTTTGTTCGTTTACTAATCCATAATCCTGGCATTTCTGAATGCTGAGATCAGTTCGTCCTTTGTAAGTTTACCGGTCTTTAAATAACGCCGGTTACCGACAGGCAAAATAGTGTTATCCCCGTTTTGTCCCGACTGAACCGGTATTTCCTGTCCCAGATTTTCCATCAGTGTAATATCTGAGGACTTTACCGGCAAATCGATTTTTTTATCACCTGAAATATGCCAGTAAACTGCATACAGATCTTTATTCCTTTCGAAGGTAAATGCAATCACTTCCCTGCTCTCATTAGCAACATTCATGATCTGATCATAGGGAACCAGTTCAGGTTCATTCTTTTCGTTCAGCAACAGGGTAAACTCCTGTGTGGCATTACGTAACATTTGTTTTTGCTCATCGGTCAGCCATCTCTTTGCTCTTGCTTCTTCCCAGCGTCTGAAAACCTCAAAGTTATCAGCTGTTCTCGGATGTTGCGCCAGTATTGCCGGATTAGCATGTATTGAAACGGGACAATCCCATGCAGCTGCCTTGCTTGTGACAAACTCCAGCTGGTCAGGCTGCGTTCCGATAGTTTTTTCACCCGGGACCCAATAACCTAACCAGCCAAAATTCAGACGGGTGAAATTATCCTGCATTCTCGGTGCTTCTCTGAAGGGATGTTTTATTGTTTCCTCCTTTAATTTCTCAGGACGGAAAACATCGAACGCATTTCCACCTGTAAGCATATGCCAGCTGAAATGGGTTTTAGCTGCACCCTCCGCGAATAAAGGTTCCGGTTTCAGTTTGCTGAATACCCTGTACTGTGCTCCGGATACATGATAC
>CAZKMH010000315.1:0-4797 GCA_964553395.1 uncultured Rikenellaceae bacterium
GACGAAGAATCGGGAACGACAAAATTAAATCACGGAGCGCTTGTTGGAAACCTGGCTGTTATGAGAAAGTTAAATCCACACTCAAACCTCTTTGTTTCAGTAAATACCGGATTTCGTGCACCCAATATTGATGATCTTGGTACACTTGGCATAGTGGATTTCAGGTACGAAACACCCAATTTCAACCTGAAACCCGAAAGTTCCATCCAGTACCAGGCAGGGCATAAATATCAGGGCAAAAAGCTGAGGGGTGAGATCTTTCTTTACAAAATTGACATGTATAATCTGATTGTCCGCAAAAGAATTGAGGATCAATTTATTGAGGGATATCCGCTATATCAGAAGGAGAATAGCGAAAGAGCATATATTCAGGGAGTTGAAACGGCATGGGACTATTCCATCAGCAGGTCATTGAGCGTTTACAGCAGCCTGACCTGGACTTATGGTCAGAATATTTCGAAAGATGAGCCTCTCAGGAGGATACCTCCGCTCTTTGGTCAACTGTCGGTCGATTACAGGTTCAGGGAGGCGTGGATAAATCTCGAATGGCTGGCTGCAGGAAAGCAGGGCAGGCTTGCCCAGGGTGACAAAGACGACAACAGGATCCCTGACGGAGGCACTCCGGGATGGAACCTGCTCAATCTTAACACCGGTTATGCATGGAAGTTATTCAAAGCTGATGTAAGTTTGAAGAATATCTTTAACAAGGATTACCGATACCATGGCTCAGGGATTAACGGCTTAGGGAGATCGTTGTTTATTACTCTGGCAGTTAATATCTGACAGACACCCCGCTAGTTACTTAAGAGGAGAATGGAGGGTGCAGGATTGAGTTTTAAAATACTCATTATGTTAAGAAAAGCCGGAATAATAGCGTTAAAGATAATACTTGTGATGGTGGCGCTGTTCGCCACCCTCACATTGTTGATATACCTTGGCGCTTTTGGACGGCTGGACGGCAAAGAGGAACTAGTTAATTTTAAAAATGCAGCCGCTTCAACGGTTTTATCCGTAGACGGGGAACTTGTCGGGAAGTACTTTTCCGAGAACAGGACTAATACTACATATGAACAGATCCCGCTCCATCTTATAAATGCTCTGATTGCCACTGAAGATGCACGTTTCTTCGAACACAGAGGAGTTGATACAAAGAGCCTGCTGCGGGTTCTGTTAAAGACAATCCTGTTTCAGGACCGCAGTTCCGGAGGCGGGAGCACCATCACCCAGCAGCTTGCCAAAAACATGTTTGGCCGGAGGGATTTTGGGATTCTGACGGTTCCCGTCAGTAAAATAAAAGAGGTTCTGCTTGCTTTTCGTATTGAAAAGATATTTGATAAGGAAGATATTGTGACTCTCTACCTTAATACAGTCTCTTTCGGGGAGAATATTTATGGTATCGGGACAGCTTCACAGAGGTACTTCAATAAAAGTGTAAGTGAGCTAAACATCGAAGAATCGGCAGTTCTTGTAGGTATGCTAAAGGCAAATACAAGGTATAACCCAAGGCTTCATCCCGAAAATGCAGAAAGCAGGAGAAACGTGGTACTGAAGCAAATGGAGAAATACGAATACCTTACCGGATCGCAGGCAGATTCACTGTGCATGCTGAAACTCATTTTGAACTATTCCAACCCCGAATCTGACGGTCCTGCCGATTATTTCCTTTTTCAGGTAAAAAATGAAACCGAAAGGATCCTTGAGGAAATTAATTTAACAACCGGGAAAAAGTGGAACCTTGAAAATGACGGACTGGTTATCACTTCAACACTCGATCTTGTACTTCAAAACTACGCCAAAAGGTCTTTTCATGATCATTTATCCGTCATGCAGAAAAGATTGACCGAGCAATATCGGACAGCCTCGGGCAGGAGAACAATTTCGGAAATTACGGAAAGGGAACTAAAAAGGTTAAACCTTACCGGAAGGGCTGATGAGGTAACCTTACAGGAAATTTTCGACTGGGAAGGGTCATCTGTGGATTCAATTTCAGTTGCTGACAGCCTGAAACACTCCCTGACAATTTTGCATGCCGGACTGCTTGCCATGGACCCTAATACCGGTGCGATCAGATCGTGGGTTGGCGGCATCGATTTTAAAAGTCAGCCTTATGATCAGGTATTGGCCAGGAGGCAGCTTGCATCAATTTTTAAGCCGGTCCTTTATGCTGCGGCCCTTGAAGAAGGAATGGAACCATGCCAGTATCTTGACAATGATTCAATTGTCCTGGCAGGATTTGAGGATTACAGCCCCGAGAATTACGACCATTCATATGGCGGTAAATATTCGCTTGCCGGTGCACTTGCCCAGTCGATGAACGTCCCGACCTTCAGCCTTTTTCTGAAAATAGGATTTCCCAGGCTCGATTCAATGTGGAAAGCGATGGGTTTCTCATTTGCTCTCGATAATACACCGTCAATAGCTTTGGGGACGGCTGAGGCCAGTATAAAGGAGATTGCAGTGGCTTACTCGGCTTTTGTAAACGGGGGTTACAGGATAAGTCCGCAGGCGTTAATATCAATTAAAGACCCCGGGGGAAAGGTGATCTGGGAAAATGATTTCAGCGCGGCACGAACCCGGATTTTATCAGATAGAACCGCCATATTGATGAGCGCCATGCTTCAGAAAGCCATTCAGGAGGGAACGGGAGTTTCGATGAGTGGGACTTATGGTGTCAATATGCCGCTTGGCGGAAAAACAGGAACTTCGCAAAATTATGCTGATGCCTGGTTTGCTGCCTTTAATCCCGGACTTACAATTGTGAGCAGGGTAGGGGCTTCGACTCCACTGGTGCATTTCAATAACGGTTCATATGGTTCGGGAAGTGCACTGGCTCTGCCATTGGTAGCCCTGACTCTGAAAAGAGTACAGCAAAACAGGGAACTCAGAGAGAAACTATTCATATCTTTTCCTCCTTTGCCTCCCGAATTGGAAGGAATGCTTGATTGTCCTGATTTCAGGGAAGAAAACTTTTTTGACAGGTTTAAAGATTTGTTTGAAAAGGAGGAAGATTATGGCAGACCAAGAGCCAGGCCCAAAAAAGATATAAGATCGTTCCTCAGAAGATTATTCAGGAGATGATGATATTTAAGGAAGACCGATGACCGAAGACCGATGACGGAAGTTGAGGAGCGAAGCGACGAACCGAGCCAAAGGCGAGCTCGACGAAGTCAAATCCCGCAAAGCGGGAACCGAAGACGGAAGACGTGAGTAAAGACGCCAGTCACCTATCACCAGTCAGTCATTCCACAGCTGTTACTGCCTGTTTCACGTTACCATGCCCGGAACCGGTTCCGGCGACTATATCGGTTCCCTTTATTGATTTATCAGACTCGATCCTGCCGGCATTATTACGTTCCCTTATAACGGGTATAAGATCGACCCCGGCAAGAGAGAATTTCTCCGGATTTTCGGGGGTGGTAAGATAGACCGGCCTGCCTGCTTTAAGCCCATCTTCAACAATTATGTTTTTTTCGTTCGATTTACCGAGAAGAACAAACTGCCTGAATCCGTCCTTTGTATAAACAAATGGCAGGCTGTCAGGACCAGCGTGAACACTCTCCTGGGGAATATATACCACATTGTCATAATCATTAATTATAATTGTATTGCTGGTGGTCATTGAAGGCCTGAGCAACGGATCGGATTCGTCGAGTTTGATAAGGACCTCGAATACCTTTGAATCGGAATTTTGTATCTGTTCTCCGATATTGGCGATACTGACAACTTTACCCGTAAATGACTTTCCCGGGAAGGCGTCTATCGTAACCTCGACAGGCTGATCAGACCTGACCTTATTTATCTCTATCTCGCTGATATATATTTTTGAACTCAGTGAGGCAAGGTCGGGAAGTGTGGCAACAATGGGATTAAATGGATGGATTGTGGATCCTGATTTTATTTTTACACCAGTGCGATCCCTTGCGTATGTTACCATTCCGTCAGCGGGAGATTTGATCGTAAAAGCGGCCAGGATCTCTTCGTAGTTTTTTACCATGTTAAGCTGCATCCTGAGTTCCGTGCTGAGATTTCTGATCTCCAGCGACGACTGGGCGCGTCTCAGAGCATAGAGTCTTTTTTTCTGCTCAAGTAAGCGCCTTGACTTATCAAGCTCAAGCTCAGCCTGGCGTTGTGTTGCAGGTGGTTCATATTTTGATTGCTCCACAGCCAGGGCAGCCTCTTCTGCAACAAAAGCCTGATTCCTGATATCATCTCTGAGGGTGTTGAGTACCACTGCCGTATCGAACAGCTTCATGTCGTATTTTGCCTGGATCTCATTCAGTTCTGTTACCTCATCCTTTAAGGTATTTTCGAAGCTGCTCCTGTCGAGTGAGCCAATATAATCACCTTTTTTAACAATCGTGCCTTCCGGAACAATATCCGTTAACCTTAAGGGAGCAGCCCGGAACCATCTTCTTTGCACTGTGTTCGGACCCTTGATTTCCAGTGATCGTTCAGCGATCAGTTCCCCGGTACCTGATACAACAATCTCAAAGCTGCCACTTTTTGCCTCGGCGAAATCCAGCTCACCAGCTACTTTGCCGGATGAGATTTTAATATATGAAAAAAGACCTGCCGACGCAATAACTACAATAGCAAGAGTGTACAATAGTGTTCTTTTCATTATTCTCTTTTAAATATATACTCCAATTTTGTTATGCCATCCCTGAATTAACAAACTGTCAGGGGAATTGTTCGGGTTCTTAAAGCTCCAGGCTTATTTGCTTTTCAACCTGGAAAAACCATGAAGGAGAAGCTTAACAGGTGAGTATTTTCTTAATTGTAAGCTATTTCCTATCT
>CAZKMH010000316.1:0-4786 GCA_964553395.1 uncultured Rikenellaceae bacterium
GCTGAAGATCCGGAAGTAGATCCGATGATCGAACGATGCGTTAAGGAGAAGAAGACATTAATAGCAACTTATACATATGATGTCCTGAAACTCGCTGATATTGTGGTGGTTGACGTGCAGTGTGATTATCTCAAAGAGGATTTGGGCAACGTTCGCACCGGGCAGACAGATATGGCTGCACTGGAAGCGTCCCTTCATGAGATAGCGAAGCAAATTCCTGCCAGTGCTCTTGTACTGATCGAAACAACAGTGGCTCCGGGAACGACCGAACAGGTTGCATATCCCATAATGAAGAAGGTATTTAAAAAACGAGGAATAAAATCAGATCCTTTACTTGCTCATAGCTACGAGAGAGTAATGCCCGGACGCAATTATGTTGCCAGCATCAGGGATTTCTGGAGGGTTTGCAGCGGAATAAATGAAACTGCAAAAAAACGTGTTGTTAAATTCCTGAATGAAGTGCTGAACACTGAGAAGTTCCCGCTTACGGTCATGGATCGCCCCATAGAATCGGAAACTGCAAAAATTGTCGAGAACAGTTATCGTGCCACCATTCTGGCCTTTCTGGATGAGTGGAGTTTATATGCCGAGCGTAACGGTGTTGACCTGATCAAAGTAATCAAGGCGATCAAGGTGCGTCCGACGCACAGTAATATTATATTCCCGGGACCCGGAGTAGGAGGTTATTGCCTACCCAAGGACGGAGGTCTGGGTGTGTGGGCTTATAAGCATATACTTGGCTTTGAGGATGATATATTCAAAATCACACCACTGGCAATCGATATAAACGATACTCGCGGATTACATGTGGGACAGCTTACCAGGGATGCCCTGAGAAATATGGGCCAGCCAGTCGCTGGTGCAGATATACTGGTGCTTGGAGCTGCCTACCGAGAGGATGTTGGCGATACCCGTTACAGCGGTTCAGAGATCGTAATCAGGAAACTTACGGAAATGGGTGCTGAGATACGTGTACATGATCCATATGTTGAGCACTGGTGGGAATTTGAGCAGCAGGATTCGTATCCGGGAGTCGGACACAGTAAAGCACGTTTCTTCCGGAACCAGGAAAAACTGAAGGAGATCCGTATAGAGCCGAACCTGAATAAGGCACTTAAAGATTCCGATGCTGTAATAATGGCAGTACCTCATAAAGCATACCTTGATCTGGATCCCGATAAACTTGTAAAAACAATTGGCAAACCGGCAGCAATAATTGACTGTTTCGGAATTCTTTCAGACGACAAGATCCGCCGTTATTTCCAGCTTGGCTGTGAAGTTAAAGGACTGGGCCGCGGGCATATTCAAAGGATTAAGGAAGAAATCCGGAAGAGTTAGAGGATATGGAGTTTATTGTCTGACATCCGCATTCCCGGATTATTTACTTTCATTTTTTAAATCCTCCAATAGTGAACCCAGTTTATTTACATATTCGGTAAACTCAGAGGAATATCTTACCGGATCATTACGATTCCCGGGCAGATCAATCTTAAAGTGGTGCCTTATGGTCGCTGGTCCTGAATCCAGTATGTATATGTCAGTAGAAAGGAAAACCGCTTCGCTTTCAGAGTGTGTTACAAAAATGACTGTCGGATCGATTCTGGCATTTTCGAATACCGAGCGTAGAAATACCTGGATTTGTTTCCGGGTCACCGTATCCAGGGCTCCAAAAGGTTCGTCCATCAGCAGGATCTGAGGATTCACGACAAGGTTACGTGCGATGGCGACCCTTTGCAATTGTCCGCCCGACAGGATCGGATATTTCGCCCATTTATTTTCATGTCCGTTCAATCCAACGATTTTTATCATATCCATGGCTTTTTCGTTGGCTTCATTCTTAGGGATCCCTTTCAATATCAGCGGCAGTGCAACATTCTCCAATACAGTTTTCCATTCAAACGAGGTATATTGCTGAAAAACCATGGGAATCCGGTCTTTGTCTGTCCTTTTTTTCCCATAGATATATACCTCTCCTGAAGTCGGGACCTGTAATCCGGAAATATACCGTAACAAGGTTGATTTTCCGCAACCCGATTTACCCATGATGGTTATAAATTGTCCCCGGTCTCTGATGTCTTTAATGTCGAGATTGAAATCCTTAAAAACTACATTATGAGGGATGTGATCTGTATAAACCTGTGTGATATTTACAAGATTTAAAATATCCGCTGAGCGGTCTATGGATACCTGATCAGGAGGAGTCCCGATATTTGCGTCAGCTATGATCTCCGGTTCTTGCTCTGGTACTGCAGGTTCATTAATTTCACTGTCATCCTGCTTTTGGAATATATTTCGCTTCATTATCCGGCATATTTAAATTTAAAAAGTTTTTTATCCAGCAGTTTCAGGAGTTTATCCTGTATAAAGCCTATGAAAATGATAAGCAATAAAATTGCATAAAGCTGGTCGACATGTGAACCTCTCGAAGTTGCCATGTAAATCATTGATCCTAATCCACCCTGAGCGTTTACCATTTCAGCAATGACGATATATGTCAAGCTTACAGCAACCAGGTTGATTACATCCATTGAAAACCGGCTGAGTACAGATGGAATATAGAAATGTTTCAGCGTCATCCATGGGCTGGCATTCAATGTCCACATTGTTTGTTGCAGGGCTTTCAGATGATCGTCAGTTTCAATATCTTTAATCCTTTGAGCAATTGCGGGAAGCAGGTATACAAAAATACCAAAAGCAAGAAATTCTACTTTAACTCCCAGTCCGAGGCCGAAGAGTGCCATAAATATCCCGGTTGTTGCCGGTAATGGCGTAAAACGGATTGCTTCAATCTGTTTGCTGAACAGATGTCTGAAAAATGGGATTAATCCTACGAGGAAACCGAGAGGAATTGCCAGTGCCATAGCCTGTAAATAGCCTCCAAGATTAATAAAAATAGAATAGCCTGTATTGTACAAAAGGCTGCGCTCAATAAAAAGGGTTTTGAAGCTCTTAATTACATCAATGGGAGAGGGGAGGATTGTAGGTTTTATCCAGCCGACAGTAGGTATCAGCCACCAGAAAAAAATCAGTAAAATCCATCCCAGAATATTCACTGCCACTGCAGTCTTTTTATCAACATCACCGGCAAACCTAAAAAGTTTTTTTATTAATTCCATGATTACCAATTATTTTCTTTATTTATTAAAAGGGGATGCCTCATAAGCTTAAATCAATTAACCGCAAAGATCGCAAAGGTTATACGCAAAGATCACTAAGAGCTAAATATCAGTGATTTGACTTTGCGACCTTTGTCTTTCTTTGATGACTTTGCGGTTAAAATTGACTTATAAGATAGCCCCTTTATATAGAATTCCTTAAATATCCTATTTTCCTAATAGTTGAAACTCTGTCCTGCGATTTGCAGCCCTGCCCTCTTCAGAATTATTGTCTGCGACCGGTTTATCGGGGCCGTTTCCGACAATAATAAACCTGTTAGGATCGAAATTGTAAGTTTTAACAAGATAGTCGGCAACCGATCTGGCACGCTTGAAGGAGAGCTCCCTGTTCATTGCAGCACTACCTACAATGTCGGTGTTCCCTTCAATCCGTACTCTCATTCCGGCAAACTCAACTGACAACTGGCCAAGTTGATTTTCGATTTTTTCCTTCATCTCAGAAGTGAGTGCCCACGAACCGGTTGCAAAGTTGATGATAATTGGCTTAATAGCGACTGCCGGGGCTTTTTCATCTGCAGGTGTCGGTGATTCAAACTGAATCTGACCTTCTGCTGCGTGAGCGTCGCCCTGTAAATCGTTAATAGCCTGAATAATGCCGGGATAGGAGGCTTCAGCCCATGGAACAATACTGGATAATTTATTTCCATAACCGTTTTTATAAATCCGTGCCATTTTAGTGTAGAGTTGCTGGCCGGTAATGCCTGTATAATCGGTACTTAATCCAAAAAAGTTAATATTGTCGCCATAGGTTGCAAAATGGATTTTTTTCATCCCGTCAAGTATAATACTCACGTCGTCGGGAACTTCGAATGCGATTTTGTAGGTCTGGGCGGCCTGGGCCATTTTTTCAGGATCACTCATCTCTGAATTGGCTACGAGCCATGCTTTGGAAAGCTTAATAAAAAGGTCTTTCTTCTCTTCCAGAACATCTTTCCGGGCAATAAATCCGTCCATTATTATATTTGGCAGTAAATCAGTGCTTGTCAGTACTTTAGCATCTCTTGATTTCAGGCATTCTTCATCGTCAGGAGACCATACTACTGTTGCATCGGCATTTCCGGTAGTAAATGCAGTTTTCGCAGCAAATGGATCACCCATTGGTAGAATCTGGACATCCTGTTCGGTAAGACCTCCGGCTTCAAGTGTGGCATGCAGTAAAGTGTTGCTAGGCCAACCCAGGGCGCAGGCGATTTTTTTACCTTTAAGGTCAGCAACAGAATTAATTGATTTATCAACAATAAATACATCGGCACCGCGCGAATCGTCAATTTTTAAAAACTGGACAACCGACATTTTGGCCAGATCGCTGGTGCGATCCATTCCAATAGGTGAAATATCGGTAGTAGTAAAAATAAAATCAAGATCTCCGTTTTTCAAAGCGTCATTAAGTTTTTGCATATCATCCATCCTTATAGCCTCGAAAACAACACCAAACTCCTTGTACATCCTCGAGTTTTTGTTGGGAGCAGCACCACCATTCATGTTTATACCAGGAGCAAAGCCTACAAAGTTGTTGAATCCGGCACGCAGATCAGCTTTATTTCCTTTGGATGCCTTGTTCAGATATGGATACCCATAATATACGCCGACGCCAATGAGACCTAAGATAA
>CAZKMH010000317.1:0-4783 GCA_964553395.1 uncultured Rikenellaceae bacterium
GACTGGCTTGAATTGTTCTCATCAAAGGTGATAAAGGAAGTTGTATCTTCCATCTTTTTTCGCCTGTTCATGGCAATGGTTGATGTCCCTTTTCCGCCTCCGATTTTTACAGGTTCAAGGTCTTTTATCGCATTACTGACTGTCAATACTATATTATCTTTCAACTGCCCGGACCATTTTGAATCTTTGTTCCTGGAATCAGGATAGGGAGCAGCATGGTTATGGACGCAACCGAGCATAATATTATCAAAAGGTATTGCAGTCCTGGCAGAAATCAGCTTCCTGATAATTGGATATTCATCATTTGGGAAGGATACTATGTCTATTTCGATAAAAGCGACTTTTTGTTTATTATCGTCAAGAACGAGAGCACGTACAAAGATCTTGCCGTCAGATCCCTGTGATGGTTCAGACCGGCACGATGAATCATAACCTCCCATGTAAAGACGCTCAGAAGGAGTGATGTCTGTTTTGGCAATCCCTGCTTTAAGGGATAGAACCTGTGCAAATGCATTCGTGCTTGAAATGATAAACAGAACAGTTATCAGTATCCGAACAAAAACTCTGATCTTTTTCATTTGTAGCAGTTTAATAATTAGACACTTTCTTTTTCAACCCGGGAGAAATAATTCTCCAGGAGTATGGTGATAAATAATCCTGGTTCAATTTATGATATTCCATCATGTGTAATTATTCACCTATTCTCATTTATGTATTATCAAAGTGGTATAAATTTACATTTTATGATTGTGTTTTTCAATTGTAACCCCCTTCTTTGCGACAGCAGAGAAGGGGGAAGGGGGGATGAGTACATGAAAAACACAGCAGAGAAGGGGGCCAGGGAAGTGGGAACTTTATTCATGAGTGACAGGTTTACAGGGATTTATTATCAATAAGATACTTAACAGACTCCTGTACTGCCTGTAATGAAGTATACCGCGGATTATAATCTATCAGTTTCCGTGCTTTTTCTATACTGCAATTAGGACTGTGTGCTATATGATCCCATGTGGTATCAGCATCTTTTTCACTGACAGTATTCTTCCAATCCCTCCACGGCACATAACTCAAATTAGCATCTTTGCCAAACCATGCGGCCATTGCCTCAGCATAACCTCTTAAGGTAAGGGCTTTAGGCGATACTGTATGGAAGCTTTCACCTATTGCAGTGCTACGGTGGTTAATAGCTTTTTCAAAAGCCTGTGCAACATCATCGGCATGAACATGATGTACGGTTTCAAGTCCGATATTTGGTAGGATAAGTTCTTCTCCTGCAGCAAGTTTTTTGTAAACATCAGGGTTGAAGTTACCTGCAGGATTAAGAGGTACCCATCCGGGTCCTACAATATGTCCCGGATGCAAAATTGTTGCCGGAAAACCTGTTTTGTGTGAAAATGACATCAACCATGATTCAATAGCAGCTTTTTTGATTCCGTAATCGCCGAAAGGTTTGCGAGGTTGTGATTCATCAGTCGGTACTATTTCACTTGAACCATGCACCCAGATTGTTCCGCAAAGCAAAAAATGCCGGACCCTGCCATATAGCTCTTCTGCAAGGCGCTTTGCACTCCGGGGTTCGAAACATATCATATCTATTACGATATCAGGTTTCAAACCGGAAATCTGCTTTCCAAATTTATAATCCTTATCAGATTTAACCCGGTCAATCATTATTTGTCTTACTGATTTCCAGGCATGATGAACAAAATATGGTTCTTTTTTCTGACGGCTGACAACAATTAATTCGTGTCCGGCCATTACCAGACGTGGTACCAGGTAAGTGCCAACATGTCCGGTCCCACCGATTATAAGGATTTTCATATTTTCCCTTTTTATTTTTCAAGCTGATTTTCAACTGGTAATAAAGTAGAGAGGTGCTCTGCCAGGATTTTCTTGATTTCAGTAATAATCTCCGGGTGTTTTTCTGCAATGTCGTGTTTTTCAGATGGATCGACATTAAGGTTGTAAAGCAGGGGAGGATCATGAATGGTTCTTTTACTGCTTCCGTATTCAGGCTGTGTTATAAAATGGGCTTTATATGCCCCTTTCCTGATTGCAAAAACCTCTGTATCGCGGTAATAAAAAACAACATCCCTCGGATTCGGGCCTGTACCAAACATAACAGGTGATATGTCATATCCGTCATATATCCTGTCATCTGGCAGGGTTATGTTTGCCAATTTGCAGACAGTAGGTAACAGATCCATTGTTGTTCCCATTTCCATCACAACACCGGGTTTTATCTTACCGGGCCACCAGAAGATTGTGGGTTCGCGCATACCTCCTTCAAATGTTCCGCCTTTACCTCCTCTCAATAATCCTGCTGATCCGCCATGAGTGCCGTATGTCAGCCATGGCCCGTTGTCTGAAGTGAAAATGACAAGAGTCTTTTCAGCGATCTTCTCTTCTTTCAGCGTCTCCAGAATCCGGCCAACTGACCAGTCAATTTCTTCAATCACATCTCCGTAAATTCCTGCCGCTGACCTTCCTTTAAAATCAGGTGATCTGAAAAGGGGTATGTGTGGGAACGAATTAGCCAGATAAAGAAAAAAGGGCTCTTTTTTATAACTCCGGATCTTTTCAATTATTTCTTCAGTATATCGCTTTGTAATGGTTCGTTGATCTGCCGGTCTTTCAACTATCCGTTCGTTCCTCATCAGCGGAACATCATAAGCCTGAAAGCGTTCAATATCTGCCAGAGTGAAGTAATCGGTTTTCTCAATCTTATCCATATCATTGGAATAAGGTATTCCGAAGTAACTTTCAAAGCCATGATCGGTTGGCAGAAAAGGCGATTTATGTCCAAGGTGCCATTTACCCACTGCAGCGGTTCGGTATCCATGGTCTTTCAGCAATCTGGCCAATGTGATTTCAGAAGGAGGAAGGCCTCCGTTTGAATCCGGGAAGAGAACCCGTCGTTTTTCACTCGACATTCCGGTCCTGACCGGTAGTCTTCCTGTTAATAAAGCTGCACGTGAAGGTGTGCTTACCGGTGCTGCAACATAGAAGTTAGTCCATTTCTGGCCCTGATGAGCCATCATGTCGAGGTTTGGTGTTCTGATAGCAGGGTTACCGAAAACACCTATATCTCCATACCCCATGTCATCACAAAATATAATGATGAAATTCGGATGGGTTTTTTTCTCTTTTTCAGAGGATATTGACGATGGATGACTTACTAATCCAATAGAAAGTAATCCGTTTATGGCAAGAATGCTTTTGTTATATATTTTCATTGGCGTGATTTTATTGGTTTATTAATCCTTAATGTATGCCGGCCTTAGCTGATCTGTAAGTTCAGAATCAAGTGATAAAGCCCTTTCTGTTAGTTGCTTTACTATTTCCGGATTTATATTTGCCATATTATGAGTTTCCCCAACATCAGAAGAAAGATTATAGAGCCATGGCAGTGAGTCTGACGGTCGTGTATCGAGAAGAGCTTCCTTTACCGGTTGTTTACCTGCCCATCTTTCACTTGGTTCGATCAGGTGAAGTTTCCAGTCTCCCTTACGTATAGCAGCTAGTCTCCCGTCGCGGCCATAATAACAAAGGAATGAATACGGGGATTTGGCCTTCTCATCTGTCATTAATGGTAGAATATTATACCCGTCGAGTTTGCGGTCAGCAGGGATCTGTATGCCTGTAATTGCTGCCAGTGTTGGAAGAAAGTCCATCATTGTTGCCATTTCATGACAGATTTTTCCTCCCTGGATTTGTTTTGGCCAGCGTATTATAAGAGGTACCCTGAAACCAGCTTCCCATGTACTGCCTTTCCCTCCATGTAAAGGAGGTGCTGCAACTCCTGAAGGACCATTATCAGAAGTAAATATAACAATAGTATTTTCCAGGAGCTTTGCAACTCTCAATTCTTTAATAATTTCTCCACAACTCCAGTCGAGTTCTTCTATCATGTCAAAATATAAACCATTCGGCCCATTACGTTGTCGAAATTGTTCTGATGCATATAAAGGGATATGTACCGCACTATGAGCAACATAAAGGAAAAATGGTTTTTCCTTGTTATTTAGGATAAACTCAAGAGCTTGCCTGGTATAATTTATAGTTATCTGATCATAGTCGACCTCACTATTCTTTTTTAGCAGAGTATCGTTTCGGAACAGATCGGATCTTCCATGATTTGGGCCGGGCATTCCATAATAATAATCAAATCCCTGAGCGTTTGGTTTTACTTCAGGCAGTAGTCCGAGATGCCATTTCCCTATACAACCGGTAGTATAGCCTTCGGCTTTTAATAATTCGGCAATTGTTATTTCGCTGGGGTTGAGGCCACTTTCAGTGTTGGGAGGTAGTACCGCTATATGTAATCCCACTCTTTTAGGATAGCATCCGGTCATTAAACTGGCTCTGGTAGGTGTGGAAACACCTGCAGGTGCATAGAAATCGGTGAAGCGAATTCCTTCCTCTGCCATTTTATCAAGATTCGGGGTTTTCAATTCTGTTGCTCCGTAACAGCTCAAATCTGTATAACCTAAATCATCTGCAAGGATAAATACTATGTTGGGCTTTTCATCAGTTGCCGGAGCCTGCCTGCATTGGGAGAATATGGATAATGATCCTATGCCCAATAGTGTTGCTCCAATCCTGAAACCTGAATGGCATACGGAAGAACTATTAATATAGAATAATCTATTCATCACCAACTGGGATTTTGTTCCAGATTTTCATTTAAAGAGCGTTCACTGTCAGGGATAGGCAATAAATTATAGTATTAAAACCTTTATAATTGAGACTGGGGGTTAAACCAAAAGTTAATTTTGGTATG
>CAZKMH010000318.1:0-4766 GCA_964553395.1 uncultured Rikenellaceae bacterium
TGAAAATATGCCTTATGGAAATGGACGACCGGACGAGACAGTCCATGGTTCTGGTATTGAGCCATCGGGCGGACGACGCTATCGTCCTGGCGGATGCGGAGACGGCGGATGTTGCCGTTCTGGATCTCGACCACCCGAACGCCATCGAGGCCTTTAAGAAGACACATGCCCGCCGCCCGGCGATGAAGGGAATTGGGCTGACCTCCCGGTCAGATCTGGCGCATGACGACCTGCTGGTGTTGCGCAAACCCGTATCGGCCAATCGGTTGCTGGAATCGATCCAGCACCTCGGGGGGCGCGAAACGATCGGCGCAAAAGTGATGGCCGCCGGCGCAGCCGCGGCATTGAGGGAGCGCACGGGGAGCGCCCGGCGCAGGTCCGAAACCGTGGCGGTGCCGCCCCATGAAAAACAGACCTTCAATCCCGCCGCGTATCTGCTGGGGATTCTGATCGATGCCGCTGCGGAAGCTGGGAAAAGAGACCAGGTTGCGGCCGTCAGTTTCTACGGCGACCGGGTCATTCTGGTCGACAGCAAGTCAGCGGTGGTCCATACCAACCTGTCCACGGCTCAGGCGCGCGCATTCTCGCTGTCCTCCGTGGAAGGCGAAGACGCTTCCGACATGGCCAACACGGTCGGACTACATCGTCCCCGAGTGGAATATCTGTTGCGTGCCGACGCCGCTTCGCGCTATCGCGGGAAAACGTTCAGCGTGCCGCAGGAAGTCTTCATGTGGACGCTGGGGGCGATGACCAGCCGCGGCCGCCTGCCGGACGACATCAGACCGGACGAGCGGGTCTATCTGCGGCGCTGGCCGAACATGACGCGATTCTCGTATTCCGACACCGACATGCGCATCGTCGCCTATTGGGTGCGGCAGGCAACCAGCCTGCAGGAAATCGCCGATGCGCTGGGCGTGCCGGAGGGTACGGTATTCAATGTCTATACGGCCGCCTATGCGGCGGGCCTCGCCGGCAAGGCCCGCCGCGAGGCAGACGGCATCTGGGAAGCGCCCCAAGTGGCCGAGCACAGCGAACGCGGGCTGTTCTCCTCGATCATGCGGCGGCTGCTGCAGCGCAAGCCGGCCTGCAATGAAGAAGAACAGGTGGCGGCAGCATGAGCGCCTACAAGATCGTGTTCGCAGGCCCGGTGGGTGCCGGCAAGACGACCTCGATCGCCTCGATCAGCGACATCGAGCCTTTCACCACCGAGGAGTTCGCCACCGATGAAGTCAGGAACCTGAAGGACAAGACGACCGTTGCGATGGACTACGGCCTGATGGAGCTCGGAAGCGGCGAGCACATCCATCTGTATGGCGTGCCCGGCCAGATGCGCTTCGATTTCATGTGGGAAATCATCGTGGAAGGCGGCATCGGCCTGATCCTTCTGCTCAACAACGAGAACGAGAAGCCGCTCGAGGAAATGGGCGTCTATCTGGACAGCTTCAAGGATTTCATCGACCGGACGGCACTCGCCATCGGCGTGACCCGGATGCAGCCCGGCAAGGGGCCCACCCTGGAAGATTACGCGGCCAGCCTGGCTCAGCGCGGCATGACGGCGCCCATCTTCGAGGTCGACGGCCGCAAGCCCGAGGACGTGGTCACGTTGGTTCAATCCCTGCTTTACACCCTCGATCCCGGCTTGACCCAACAGGCTGAATTCGCAGGAGCCACCGCATGAGCTCGGCCAATCCACTGCTTTCCCTGCGCGATTTCGGCGTTGCATTCGGTGATCGTGTCGTGCTGAATGCAGTCAATCTGAAATTTGACGGCCCGGGCGTGCTGGTGCTGATGGGGCCGGTGGGGACCGGCAAGTCGACCCTGCTGCGCACCATCGCCGGCGTCAATCAGGCGGTCCCATCGTTTCGCACCTGGGGCGAGGCGGCCTACGCAGGCGCCACGCTGGGCGGAGAGCGTGAGCCGGCGCTGGTGGCCCAGAATGCGCGCCTGCTGATGTCGAGCGTGCTGGAGAACATCGTCAGCGAGTTGCCCGAACGCCATCGGTTGACACCCGTGAGCAAGCGCGAGGAGGGCAAGCGGCTGTTGGCCGAAGCCGGACTGGAAAGTCTGCTGGATCGCCTCGATCGCCCGGTGGTCGAGCTTCCCCTTGCCGTGCAACGACATCTGGCCATGGCGCGGACCGCGGCATCCAATCCGCTGCTGCTGTGCGTCGATGAGCCGACCGCCAATCTCGACTGGGAGGAAAGTCTGCCCTTGCTGCACTTCATGCGCGAGCAGGGCAAGCAGCGCGGGGTGCTCGTGGTTTCTCACAACCAGCAGGATGCGCTGGAACTGGGCGGGCGCACGGCCCTGCTGGCCGGCGGCGCGATCCAGTCGTGCGCTCCGGTGGAACAGTTTTTCGAGCAGCCCAGTTCGCCGGTCGTCGCCGATTTCGTGCGCACAGGCTCGTGCGTCATGCCCTCCCCCGGCGCCAGCCCCGAGGACGTGGACGAGTCGATGCGGCCGTTGCTGAAGCCGCTTCCGGACGCGGCGAAAAACTATGTCAGGGAGAGCCTCGGCCCGCGCGGCTTCATGTGGCTGAAGAAGGGCATGCTCGCCGGCACGCCCCGACCAGGAATCATGCAGGACGTCGACTATGACGTCGAGGCGCTGAAGCGGGTCGGCGTCACCACCCTGGTTTCGCTGACGACACAACCGGTCGACCCCGCCCTGCTCGAGCGTTATGGCATCCAGGGCTTGTGGTTGCCGATCAAGGATATGTATGCCCCCAGCGTGGAGGAGGCGGAGCAGATGTGCCGCCACGTGGCCGGTCTTATGGCGCAAGGCCATGTCGTCGCCTATCACTGCCGGGCCGGGTTGGGGAGGACGGGAACCATGCTGGCCTCGCACCTGATCATGGAAGGCCAGTCCGCCATCCGGGCATTGGAATCCGTTCGCCGGGTCGAGCACCGCTGGGTGCAGTCCGACGAGCAGGTAAGGTTTTTGGAACGATTCTCGGAAACGCTTTCGAGTCGCCAGAAAGAGAGCGGCCAGCAGGCTGTTATTTAAAACGTAAACAGAAGGATTTTGAAAAATGTCACTTGATCAAGCAATCAGCAATGCAGTCAGCCAGATTCCAGAGTGCGTGGCCGGCGGTTACGTCGACCTCGCCTCCGGCATGCTGCTGGGCGTCAAAACCGTGGATTCCCACCCCAACGAAGTGATGGACATTCTCGCTGCCGCAACGGCCGACCTGTTCCAGGGCAACAACGTGTCCGTCATTGAAAACATTTTCAAGAAGGCACGCGGCCACGCGGCCGACCCGCACCACTATTTCCAGGAAATCATCGTCAACAGCGACAACCTGATTCACGTTTTCATGCGTTCCAAGAAAGTCGAAGATCAGGTGGCCTGCTTCGTCTGCCGCAAGAGCGCCAACCTCGGCATGGTGCTGACCAAGGCACGCCAGGCAATGCCGACGCTGGAAGCCGTTGCTTAAAGTGTCAGGTCCAGGCTTCAAGCCTGGACACTTCGTCATCTGATTTACCGATACTGACAAGGGGATAGCGGTGAATGACAAAAAGGCAGTCGCGACTGCCGTTACGCCCATCCTGAAAAAACTGAATTCCACTTCGTCCGACATCCAGGCCTCCGCGGTCATGTCCAGGGACGGACATACCCTCGCCTCGGTGCTGGGGGATACGGTCAACAGCGTTCGCCTGGGCGCGATGTGCGCGACGCTGCTGTCGCTGGGCGAAAAGGCCTCGCTCGAATTGAATCGCGGGCATCTCAAGCAGATATTGATCCACGGCGAGGACGGCTATGTGCTGCTCCTGAGGATCGGTGAGAAAGCCGTGCTGGCGGTCGTGTCGCAGCCCAGCGCGAACCTCGGGATGATGCTCGTGGAAGCCAGAAGGACTGCAAGCGAGATCGTTGCTCTCAGCGTGGTCTGAGCGGTGTTTTTACCTGCGGGCATGAAGGCCCGATGGAGATGAACATGAAATACATGAATGGAGCCCTGGCGCAATCCAGGGTGCCGCCAGGGTGGCTGAAGCGACTGGGCGTGGGCGGATTCCTGTTCTTTTTGATCAAGGGCCTGCTCTGGCTCCTGGTCCCGGCTGCGCTGGCGATGGTCGGCATGGGGTAGGGATTTTCCTGTGTTGTCTTAACCGGAGTGCCCGACGATGGAAAACAGCATCATCGACTGCGATGCAGGCAGGCGGCTTGGCTGCAATACGTTCTGCTGCCGGCTCATCGTGCGGTTTTACGAGGATGAACGCCCGCCGAGCGAAGACGGATCCATGCCCAAGGGCTGTGTCGACAAGGCGCCCGACGGCCTGTGCATCCACCTGGACGGCGAAACCCATCGTTGCAGCATTTGGGAAAAACGTCCGCGCGTATGCCGGGAATACAGTTGCAACAACGACTACCTGCTGCAGGTGGCGGTGCGCGTGGGGGTAAAAACATTGTGCAATTGTCCCGGAATGCCTTGCGCGAGCACATCCTCAGGGAAGACTGGATCAGGGTTCCCGCTTGCAGCTGCGGCAGCACGGATGATCCGATGAGCGAAGAGACAAAGCATGGCTGACATCACCTACCAAGGCAAAACCTACACCTGTCGCGAAGGCGAATCGATCCTCGATGCCTTTCTCCGGCAGGGGATCAATCTGCCGTTCTCCTGCCGCGCGGGCGTCTGCCAGGCCTGCCTGCAGCGCGCGGTCAGCGGCGAGTTGCCGGATGGTGCGCAGAAGGGACTGAAGGACAGCCTGGTGGCCAAAAACTATTTCCTGCCCTGCGTGTGCCGGCCGGTGCAGGATCTTGAATTTGCA
>CAZKMH010000319.1:0-4753 GCA_964553395.1 uncultured Rikenellaceae bacterium
TCAGAAAATCAGTACTTCTTTATTTTTCACTGCTCGCAATTGCAGCGGTGTCGTGTAAGTCAGAGACAGTACCAATTTATTTTGACGACAATTCATCTGAGCTTCTTAAATCAGCTGCAGGAAATCTTCAGCAACATCTTGAGAGAGCATTCCCGAAGGTGAAATTTGAAATATTGGATGAGAAAAATCTTTCCGAAGGTATCGGACTTAAGATAGATAATAGACTGGAACAGGAGGAATATGTCATAACAAACCAGGGAAGATCTGCAACAATTTCAGGCGGATCGGCAAGAGGAGTGCAACATGGGGTATATGGAATTTTGAAAAAGCTGGGTTACGATTTCTATCTTTCATTTGAGAGCGCACCGCAACCGGAAGCATTCAGCTATTCAGACTGGCAGCTGGCTGATAAGCCGTTGAGAGGGAAAAGGATCATATTTAACTGGCATAACTTCCTGAGCGGCTGCACAGGCTGGGACCTTGAACAATGGCAGATGTGGATAGACAATGCTTCGAAAATCGGATTCAACACTGTAATGGTACATGCATACGGGAACAATCCTATGCAATCTTTTTCATTTAATGGAAAGGAAAAGGAACTGGGATACCTTTCCACCACGCAGAGAGGACGAGATTGGGGGACACAGCATGTTAATGATGTAAGATTAATGTACGGAGGAGAAGTTTTTCAGGACTATGAATTTGGATCTCAGGCAGCTAAGGTGCCGGATGAGGAGAGGAGTTCTGCAGCAACATCCCTTATGCAAAAGGTATTCAAACATGCTGCAATGGAGGGAATGGATGTTTGTTTTGCCATCGATGTGGATACCTGGATGGCTAATCCGCAGAACATTATCAACACTCTGCCCGGGGAAGCATTAATAAAAATAGGCGGATATAATACGGTAAATCCGGAACACCCGGAAGGCAGAAAATATTATCAGGCTCAACTGACGAAGCTGTTTTCCGATTACCCTGAGATAACAATGCTTGCTGCATGGATGCGTCAGCCGGCGACAGCGCCGGGGCAGGGGTCAATATGGCTGCAACACGATTCTTTTACCCTGCCCGAAGCATGGCAAAAGGAGTATTCTGATACCCTGAAAGCACATCCCGGATTAAAAGATATCCGCCCTTACCCGGGGTTGTTTGCAATCTCAAAAATTATTAAAGTTTACCGTGAAATTTTAAATGAAATTAATCCGGGAATTGAGCTGGTACTGGGTTCTTGGAGATTGACCTATCCGGAAATGGCAGATTTATTTATGCCTGAATACTGCGGCTTCATTCCTCTTGATTACAGTTATGTATTAAACACTGCTGAAAGCATTGAAAGTCTTGCAAAAGTCGGGGAGCACAGGAATTTGTATCCCATTGTTTGGGCTCATCACGATGATCATAGTTACATAGGCAGACCGTATAAACCATTCGGTAATTTTAATACCCTGCTTGACAGTATGAATGCTGAAGGTTATGGAATTATCCACTGGACAACACATCCTCTGGACCTGCTTTTTAATAATTACGAAAACCAGGTATGGAAAAGCTCCGAAAACGAAACGCTGGATAATGCTTCGGACGATTTTGCCATGGCTATGTTGAAAAAAGAGGATGTAAATCTTATGAACTATTACCGCGAATGGTTCTCCGAAGCTCCAATGTTCGGACGTGAAACATCAGATTTTTTTATCAGACTCCAGGATGATTACCGCTTAAATGGGTACAAATCTTCCCTCGGGGTTGTTGAAAAAGCCAAAGCCAGACTCCTGATACTCGAAAAGGTAAATAAGGATGCTTTAAATGATCATGGGATAAATGAGTATCGTTACCAGAAGGGTATTGAAAATTTTATCATTTCGTTATTTAACAATCATAATAACGGACATCAGGCTTTTTTAATGCTTCGTGAAGGAAAGACCGGTGAAGCACTGCCGCTTATTAAAAAATCAGATCCTGAGGAATCCATAAAATTATATGCAGAAACAATTTCAGAATACGGGACAAACAGAGGTGAGGAGGGGATCCTGATCTCTCTGAACCTGCGCTGGCTCCCTGATTACATTGACCTTAAACAAAGGATCGGTGAAGAGGCTGTGCGAATAAATTTTCAGCCAACATCTCATGATCCTCTTGCCCAGGGAGCCGGACGTTATACATATTTTATCGACAAACAAAAACAATACTGGCTTTCCATGGGTGAAAAGGAATTGGGAAAAGCTGCCGGATCAAACGGAAATCTGCCTCTGAAAAAGGTCACTGACAGCTGGATTAAAATCTCAGATGAGATAACAATTCCATTAAAAACCATGAGAGGCAATAAGCTTTATAAATCTGATTATGAGATTGAATTGATTCTGGCACCTCAAAGTGCGGGTGGAAGAGCTGAAATAATTGAAAACGGGGAAGTCATTTCCAGTCTTGTAATTAAAAAGAATGTTAACCGCATCAACGGCAGATTTGTTTGCAATGGAGGTGATGTTCTGGTAAAGATCATACCTGAAGAGGGAGAGATAAAACTTAGCGGCATGATTGCAAGCCGCGCGGGCTTGAGTCAATAAGTCGGTTCAGAACAAAGTAATAATCTGACCCGGCTCTATCCGTAATTTGTTATCTTCCTTTAATGAGTTGAGATTGACTACACTATTTTCATTAAACTGATCAGTAATTTCGGCATTTTGAAATTCTGTACCTCCCCATCTGATTGTAACATTAAGTACATTATCTGACCGGTTAATTAATACCATTGTTTTCTTTCCTGATCCCACATATGCAGTTGCCAGCAGATCGCGGTTGTCAGAATAAGTTTCTATCCGGTTCATCCCTTTCAGAATATGACGGGAAAAGGAACCAAAAACCCTCAACTGGAATGATGACGGTTCCGGTACAAAATTGTGGTATTGATCTATTCTGAATAAGCTTCGGGTGCCGTCAAAAGTTGGGTGCGGACCATTTAATAATCCCCAGCAGTACATAATTCCGCATGCATTCATCAGAGCCATATTTTTATGATAAAGTTCACCCATCAGGAAGGCAGTTCTATAGGATAGACTTTGATATTTTGAATCATTGATACATAACTCCGTTGAGAGGAATGGCTTATCATCGATAAGACCATTCCACTCTTTGATCTTGCTGTCGAAGCCGTCCGGGGAAGTGAAAAAGCCCTGATAATCATATAAATTGGAAGCCGCAAAATCAATACTTTTCCATACCTCAGGATTACCTGTAAATGCTTTAGCAGCTGAGATTCCACCAGTTAATCTCCCGCTGTTGTGCATGTGTATTTTTACATCTTTAAAACCATTATCATCCAGGGCTTTACGTAAGGTAATAGTCATTTTTGCCCATGTCTCAGGAGTTTGTGTTACCTCGTTTTGAATTCCCACAATTTCAGGTGGGTTACCGGTTTTAGCTTTAGCTGTCTGGCAATAATTGACTATTGCGTTCGCGTATTTATTGCAATTCAGAACTCGTTGCTCTTTTCCGTTTATGTCTTTTGTGACCTCATACATCCAATCGGGTAATTGCCAAAATTCGAAAACCACAAAACCTCCCATCTCCTGTATTTTTTTATTATAGTTAAAATCACTGATCTCACCATTCGGATAATTATCTCCATAGTAATGAATGACTGCATCATTAAGATTATCCCAGTTGCTTAAATCGGGTTTCAGTAATTGTCCTATGGGATATTCGCGTTGGATCAACAGGTTGTAATCACGAATATATTTCCACCATAGATCCTTTCCTTTGTCACTGAGTTCATTGTAAGATTTAACAGAGGTAATTGCCCCGAAGCCAACTATTTTTTGATTTACCTCTGTTGCATCTGCTTCAACATTTGCCAAAGCATCGCTTTTTGAATAAACAGATCCGTTAAATGTTCCTGTTATACCTGAAAAAACCAGCTGATGTCTGTCCACATCTATCTGGCACTCCTGGCGTGCAATCCTGCTTCCGTTAACATATAAAGATAATTCCAGATTATGATTCATTGAAATGATCACATCCTCTAATTTCCCATTATAATAAATGGCAGATTTTTTCCAGGTCGATTCCGGGAAACGTGAAAACCTTTTACTATCCGGAATATATTCACCATGAAGCCCGAATGAGTTATAATATCGCTGGAGCAAAATAATTGAGTCATTTGAAAGTGCGATGGTAATACCACCATTCTTTCCCGTAAAGATCCATTTCATACTGCTCCCATTAAAATTAATCTTATTGAAATGGATTCTCCTGCTAAAAAATGAACTCAGATTTTCTTTTGGATAGACTCCATTGAATTGTACAGTGCCTCCCCAAATCTTAGCTTTAACACTTTCAGGCGCACGGGCGAACCTGATAATTTCTGTCCAGGTTGTACCTGACAGATGGTTAACTTCAACCGTATCTAAATTGACAAAATTCTTATTTGCGGAAAATTCAGCTTCCGTATTTTTTTCCTGAGTATACCCAGTTCGAGAAATTGAAATAGCTACAAGCAGTAAATAGATTAATCTTTTCATGATCGCTATTTTTTGAACGTTTATTTTTAGATTAGGGCTAAATTAATAAAAGAAGGATTATAATCTAATGGTCTTCAATGGAAGTTATCCTATCTCCGGAGTCTGGCACTTTTATCATTTTTGATGTGATAGTTTAAGTGGACTTCAAAGAAGGCAATAAATAATTGGTATCATAAAAATTTAAATTAGATTTGAATCTGACAATGGAAATGTAAAATCGGTTCCGGGAAGTGCTCATTAAT
>CAZKMH010000320.1:0-1503 GCA_964553395.1 uncultured Rikenellaceae bacterium
GGAAATCCGGCTTAGTTTTTCCCTGACAGCATCGGCATCATCAATATCATTGAGTAAGATGGATATCTCATGAATGAGGATTTCGTTGCCTCCATATAAATTCATGAGATCTGTATCATTTACAAATACTGCGGTCTGGTCAAAACCCGTATTGGTAGTTTTATAGATACCACATACTCTGAATATACCCTGTATCGGGTTTCCTTCCTTGTCTGAGATTGTGATTTGTACTTTATTCCTAAGCCTGTAATCAAGGGCTCTGTCAGTTATTTGAAGTCCATACCTGTCCAATTCCTTCTTGCTGAATTCCTTCTTTAAGGTGTCCCTGAAATCCCTGGGTGATCTGAATCGGTTATCCCTGAGAGTCTCAAGCTTTGTAAGAACAGCTCCCGGAACCTTTTCCTTCTTCAGCTCTTCAATTACACTGTCAGTAACAATGTATTGCTTCAGTTTTAGCAATTCGGCCGTTTTATCGCTGATCAGGATGTTTCCGGGGCTTTGATTATCAAGATATTTTCCGCCGCCCGGTACAATTTCCTTATAAATCTCCGTTACCAGTCTTTCTTGTTTGGCATCGACGCCATAGATTATCACACCTGTATTTGCCCATGGAGTATTTGCCATGGCAATTATCTTGGTCCTTTTAACCCAGCCGGAAAGATCTTTCAGAGAATCGATGCTTCGGGTAATTTCATCGGGATTTCTGACGGTCAGATTTATCTCTTCATTCTTAATGTACTCATTATTATGGATCTGGATATGCGATACTTCATTATACACAGCGCTATGAAGGCGCTGCTCTGTCCAGCCTTCCATAATACCGATAAGCAGCACTCCTGCAATAATGCCCAGGGTTACGGCTACTATTACAACCAGGCTTCTCTTCCTGTTACGCCATACGTTCTTCCATGCGATTGACCATATCATAGCAGTTCATTATTAACCTTTAAGGGCCTCTATTTCTTTCATCTTACCTATTTTTCGTATTGGATAAAGTATTGCCAGTAATACCATAAGTGCAACAATAACGGCCTGCCAGTAAAAATAAGGGCCGAACCATGCAGTGGGCATCACAGCATCCCATCCGTAGTCTTCCATCAGATTGCCCAGTTCACCTTTCAGCACAACAGGATGATAGTAGAAATACAAAATCAACGGCGTTCCTGCCAATAATCCGCACACCAGACCAATAGCACCAAGCAAAAACATTTCAATTGTAACAATTCTTTTCAGTTTCTTTTTCTGCATTCCGATCGCCACCAGTACACCGAATTCCCTTTTTCTTTCGGAAACCATCATCAGGACTGTTCCGAAAATGCCAAAAAAAATGATAAAGTACAGAACTCCAAGCATTGCCTGCCCGCTCTGACTGTCACCCTGGATTTGCTGATATATTATCGGATTCAGTTCATACCAGGTTTTGGCTGTAGTGTTATTATCGGTCAGGAGTGAGTTGATCCTGGCTTTTGCTGTTTTTATTGTCCGGTTTGATTTATCGGTGAG
>CAZKMH010000320.1:1513-4742 GCA_964553395.1 uncultured Rikenellaceae bacterium
CACGACCCGCATCCCCCACTCGTGGCGAGAGTCTTCCCAAGGAGACAGTCAATTATATCGTAAAGAAACACAGCAGAAGGCTGGGACTTCATGATGATACTACACTCGATTTATCGGTGAGGTTAACAACAAGTGACGTTATTTTGCCTTCTGCATCAAAAAATTTCTGTGCTGCAGGTATTGTCATAATAATCAATTTGTTGTCTATCTCGGGTGAAGGCATTTTAATTATTCCCCGTACCGGGAATATCCCGGTTGCAGAAATTCCGTGATAACCCTGCCCCATCAGTATTACTGAGTCTTCTATTGACACCTTTAGATAGCTGGCCAGCTTGTCAGACACAAGAATCCCTTTGTCATCGTTTAAAAGAAATCCATTTGACACTTCAGAGCATTTAAGAATCTCCGGCATACAGCGCTCCTTGTCTTCATCACTAAGTCCCAGTTCAAGCTCAATCCTGGCGGGCGAAGAATATGATCTGCCAAGATTTTCATTCACCTTTTCGAGAATATTATCTGGTATTGAACCTGCATCCTTCAGGCGTTTTACAGCCTCTTCCGTGATCCTGTACTTTACCAGTTTGCTTTCAGGATCCGAAAAGTCTTTTTCCTTAACCGGATCGATCGCGATGATAGCGACCCCTTTTGTCTGGGTCCCGCTGGAGGCAAGAGTAAAAGATTCGAGATGCGGGGTAACAGAAACAACCTTATCAACCTCCGAAATCGCAGAAGCTAACGAATCATTATAATCGAATGAGTTATCAATTAATGGGTTATCCTGAAATTTTATATGCTGTACCTGGATGTAGCCTGTAAACGATTCGAGAAGATTGTTAATCATATTATCGTAAGAGCCGAGCTGGTATGACCTCATAATAACGGCAAAAAAAACAGCGAAGAAAATAGATGCCCCGGTTATAATGGTACGGCGTCGGTTCCTCCAGAGATTTCTCCACGCTATTTTGAATTCCTCTTTCATGATTTTGATTTTCTGATTTTAGCGCACTCTTTTCATATTCTGCTGGGAAAAATAACTTTCCCCGATGGGTATATTGAATTTTATTTCCCGGATTTCAAGAATGGTTTTATTTTCGGGCTCTTCTTCCGGAGAGAGTTCAATTTTTGAAATTATCGCTCTTCCATCCATAATTTTGATGTCCGAACCGGTTTCAGTCCTGACCAGGAAACCATCTTCATCATATAATTCTGCCTTTAACACAAGGAAATCCTTCTTGTCAATCCACCTGATCTGCTTACCCCAGACTATGGAGGCATCTTCCCTGGCCGTCATTTTAATTTTATAACATAACCGGCCGTCAATATTCTCCTCTCCAATAATTTCATGGATATAGTCATCTACCACTGAAGATTCCCTCAGAATATCGTCGTTCGTGTAATCTGATCCCATCCAGCCCTGCGACATCATTGAAGGCGGCAGTTTTATGAGCCTGCTTATTGATGGGTTCCAGTTCCACATCTCCGACCCCCTTTTCAGAAACGTCTGCCCTGTTTCTTTTGCCGGGGCGGTGATCAATGCCAGCGCATAGTCCTTTCCAAAGGTCCAGCTTTTAAACTCAATGGTTCTCTGCCATTCAGGCCTTATAACTTTCATTGACATGACGCTGTAACTGCTTTTCTCCCCATTGAACTTTTCATCTGCTTTTCTGACAATATAAGTTGCACTGAGATCCTGTGCAGAAAGAGCATTCAAACCGAATCCCTGAGCCAGAAGAAAGAAAATTATTACATAGCTGTTCCTCATAATTAATCTATTTAAATAACTCAATTATCCTGTTTATTGCTTTTTCATTCTGCTCCTCCTCACGGTCATCCGCATAAATGCTTGTAATTGCGAACCCCTTCATGGTGATCAGAAACATTTTCAACTCAAGTGCAGGATTATAACCTTCACCCATCTTTTCCTTCTTTCTTATAAAGTAATCAGTTATTATCCTCATTACCTGGGATGCGGGAAGGTCCAGGTCAGGAATGGTTCCGGAGCTTTCCAGGGAATCTGATCCTACAAAGGATTTCAGAAACTGCTCCCTTACATCAATCTGCATGAGGAGCTGGAACAATAACCGCCAGAAAGAGCGCTTTTCCTTCAGCATTACACCTACCTTCCTGACAAAGAATTCAAATTCCTCCTCTGAAAGATATCCGTCCCTGTCGATATCAAAATAGTTCAGTACCTCTGTAACCGACTTGTGAATAATAGCCTTTAGAAGCGCCTCCTTGCTTTCAAAATAATTATACAATAACCCTTTTGAGATTCCTGCATGCTTTGCTATATGGTTAATTGTAGTTGCATGGTAGCCTCCGTTTGCGAAATGCTCCAGGGCTGTATCCATAATAAGAGCAATTTTTTCTTCCCTTATCTCTTCATATTGTTTAAACGTTCTTGGAGACATTTTATGACTAAACGTTCGTTCAATAATACAACCGAATAAAAACCGTTTTTGATTGAACGGTTAGTCAAATATAAAAAGTAAAATTTTAAAAAACAAAATATAAGTGAATTTTTTCGAAAGATTTGCACCTCCCCCCTGACGAATATAACGAAGTATATGCTCCCGAAAAGAGAAACCCGTTCATCCGTTCGGGATGATACGTTGTTTAATTTGTTAGGGGAAGAAGCGACGATTGGATGTGCGACTGGTAACGACCATTCTGGTGGAACCACTCCGTGGTTCGGATTGGATATGTGACTGGCATTGCCTATTTTGGTGGAACCACTCCGTGGTTCAGGCTGTATATCTGATAGGTTCCATCTAGTAGTAATGGAACCACTCAGTGGTTTAGGCTGTATATCTGATAGGTTCCATCTAGTATTAATGGAACCACTCCGTGGTTCGGATTGGATTTCTGGTTGGTACCGTCTATTTTGATGGAACCACTCTGTGGTTCGGATTGGATATGTGACTGGTAACTCCTATTTTGGTGGAACCACTCCGTGGTTCATGATGTATATCTGACAGGTTCTATCTGGTATTAATGGAACCACTCCGTGGTTCGGATTGGATATGTGACTGGTAACTCCTATTTTGGTGGAACCACTCCATGGTTCAAGATGATCAGTCTATTGGCTGCCTCGGGTATTAATTGGAACACGTTAATTTTTAATGGCGCTAACCTCGGAGAGGTTCCATCATGATAGGTATAATGTGTTAATATTAATTAATTCGAACCTCGGAGAGGTTCCATCATGATAGGTATAATGTGTTAATAT
>CAZKMH010000321.1:0-4730 GCA_964553395.1 uncultured Rikenellaceae bacterium
TACTTAAACATATTTCCACCGCTGGCTTCATATGTGCAGAATGTTATAATTGCCCCGGACTCAAATTCAAAAGTGACCTGCATTGTATCAGGTATTGTCCGGTCATCATCAACTATATACCTTCCACCATGATTGCTTATCGCTATTGGAGCCCTTTCTCCCATCATCCAGCGGATCACATCCATATAGTGAACGCCCCAGTTACCCATCTGGCTTGAATAATCACTCCACCACCTGAATTTATACGGGGCAATATTATACTGATAATCCCTGTATGCCCTCGGACCCAGCCACATATCCCAGTTAAAATCCCGGGGCGGTGCTTCCGGCTTCATCCTTCCTATTCCGGACGGATACATATTATCTATCCTGTGGGCTATCCCGACAGTTACCTTGCCAATTTTCCCTGCCTGAACATCTTTTACAAGTTTCTGATAGATTCTGGATCCCCGCCGGTTCAGCCCTACGGCAACCACCCTCTTTGTTTCTGCCTGAGCATTGACCATTGCCCGCCCCTCTTTCAGAGTGATGGTCAGAGGTTTTTCAACATAAACATCCTTGCCGGCTCTCACAGCGCTGATCATCTGGATAGCGTGCCAGTGATCCGGAGTTGCAATAACCACAGCATCTATATCCTTATTTTCCAATAGTTTACGAAAATCATTATACAGGACTGGTTTAGTCGGGAAGGTCTCTCCCATCTGCGGGATCCGGCCACCCAGTTCCCTGAGCCACCGGGGATCAACCTTGCTTCTGTCCCGAAGCATATAAGGTTCATATAAATCGCAGAATGCAGCTATATGTGCATCGGGCTGTCTCATGACCAGTTCAAGGAGTTGGGAACCCCTGTTCCCTATCCCGATAAAACCTACATTGATCTTATCATTTGCACCCGGAATACGCTGGTAAGCTGCAGCATTGAGTGAGGTTGCACCCAGGGCAACCCCGGCTGAGGCTAAGCCTGTCCTAGTGATGAACTCACGTCGGGTTGTTTGATTATCTTTCTTCATGTACGGAATAATGTTAAAGGTTTTATTAATTAAAGAGTCCATCCCTCTCTGTAGGTGGTATGAAGGAACTTATCTGCTTCAGGCATATCCGGGAAGCTGAATTTAACAGGATCAAACTTAAGGAGTCTGCCACTGAGTGTCTCCTTTAACTCCTTCCTTATCGCTATATTCCCGAGGAGAACAGTTTCCGTGAGTGGACCTGCCCATTCAAAATCAGATCCGGCAGGAGCGCCTCCCTTGCATGCATTGATCCACTCCTCTTCATGTCCCGGAGAAGAGGGAATAGAAGGAGCGGGTGGTGTGTATGACTTCCTTAAAGAAAGTGGCAGGATTTTGTCGTCGAGAATCTTCCCCTTATCGCCGATATAGAGGGTTCCGCCTGCTCCCATTTTCATTCCCTCCTCAAGTTCGGGTATCTGCATCGGGCGCATTCCTCCGTCGTACCAGGTAAGTGTGACAGGAGGCATATTTTCGCGGGCAGGAAATTCGTAGCGCACTACTGAAGCCAGTGGATAAGTCTCCTCATTTACAAGTGTTGAGACAGCCTGAATGCTTGCCGGATATTTAAGCTTCAGAGCCCTGAAAATCGGATCGAGTGAATGACAGCCGATATCTCCCAGAGCGCCTGTACCAAAGTCCCACCATCCCCGCCATTTAAATGGATGATAGGCAGGATGATACGAGCGTGCCGGTGCGGGGCCTACAAAGAGGTCCCAGTCAAGAACAGAGGGTGTTGGCGGGGTATCACCGGGCTTTTCCACACCCTGCGGCCAGTATGTTCTGAAGAGACCGTTGTTTGGTCTGTCTGTCCATACATGTACCTCTCTTACCGGTCCGATAACACCATCCCAGATCATTTCCCTGAGCCGGCGGGGGCCATCTGATGCCTGTCCCTGATTACCCATCTGGGTCGCAACTTTGAACTCCTTAGCTGCTTTTGCCAGTACCCTGGCTTCATGGACAGTATGTGTGAGTGGTTTTTGCGTGAAGACATGTTTCTTGCGCCTCATGGCATCAAGACTTATTATCGCATGGGTATGATCGGATGTTGCAATAATAACAGCATCAATATCTTTCTGTTTATCCAGCATCACACGGTAATCCTTATATTGTTTTGCGGCCGGATAAGTATTAAACACCTTGATTGTCTGCTCTCTCCAGTCGACATCGCAGAGTGCTACGATATTTTCGGTTTTGGCAACATTAGCCAGATTGCCTCTACCCATTCCGGCAATTCCCACACCTGCAATATTAAGCTTGTCGCTGGGAGGAATATGTCCGAATCCGGATATCACATGTCCCGGTAATATTGTAAAACCGGCAACAGCTGCCGCAGAAGTATTTAAAAACTGCCTGCGGCTTTTTTTCCCTGAAACCATATTTTTCATGATGTTTATGCTTATTTAACGATTGGAGTCAATACAATATTCCGGTAAGCTACCTTTCCATGATCACCCTGCAGGTAGATTGGTCCGGGCGAGAATACGTCTGAGATAATTGCACCTCCGGTCGGGCCGTAAACTGGCTGGTTGTCAATGATCTTAATTCCATTCAGAAGAACAGTTAAATGTCTGTTATACAATGTCATATCGAGGGACTGCCATGTGCCGGCAGGTTTTTCAGCATTGACAGTCGGCTTGATCCTGCTGTACAGTGCCCCCATATTATGAGGATCCAATTCTCTTTTATACGAATCCGATACCTGTATTTCGTACATACCTCTGAGATAAACGCCGCTGTTGCTTCCTTGCGGAATATTGACCTCAAGCTTAAGGTTGAAATCTTCAAATGTCTTTTCAGTCCTGAGATTGCCATAGCTTATATGAGGAGTACCTTCTTTCTGAACGGGATCGTTGACAAGCGTTCCGTCAGCAACCTGCCAGCCGTTTGTCTGATTAGGGTTTATAAGTCTCCAGCCGGTAAGATCCTTTCCGGTGAAAAGCTCAACCGGTGTCCCCAATTTCAGGTTTTTCATATCAGGAGCAGCCGGGACCTGAGGGAGTTTTATTCCGGTGAACTCAGTTGAATCCACACCTATGCCGGTACGACGGGGACGAAGAAGTATCCCTTCAATGTTGTCTTCCCCGGCTTTGGAAATCTCAAGCCAGTCGGTTATTACTGCTGATTTTACCGGATTATCGTTTTCATCTCTTGCGCGTACAACATTATTTGACCGTTGAATTATAAGTATCCTGTCGGCGGCAAGAAAGATGTTAGAGACGGGTAAAACAGAGCCACCGCCCCAGAGGATGTCCGCATCCACATAATTATCCTGCTTCCGGACCTCGATCCAGCCCACCGAACCTCCTTTAATATCAATTGTCCATTGGCCAATGAATTCGGAGATATCCGTCTTTTGAACCGGAGGAGGTGCCTGTTCCGCGGTTTTACAGGATGAGAAGCATACTGACATCATAGCCAGTGAAAAGAGTAAACAAATTGTTTTCATTGTGTGGAAATTTTATGGTTTTTGATTTAATTGAGTTAAGGATCTGATAAGCTTTAAAAAGGAAAATTAAGGATTTTTTTTGATTCTATAAAAGAAATTCATGGTTGTTGTTCATTCAATATCTCCCGCTTATAAAGCCGGTTCTCCAGAATCCTGGTATACTCAAGTGATCTTCTGATGTTATAATACTCATAAGCTTTTTGAGCCCATGCAAGTGCTGCATCGACATCTCCGTTTATTTCGCTGATAATGCCCATATTATGGCATGCCCGTCCTGCAACTTTAGGTTCAGGATTGTTCGTCTCCTGGTCCCAGAGTACTCCTGCTTCATCCCATTTGCCCACCCTTGCTTTTCTCTTTGCTATCTTGAAATTATTTGTACCCTTCACAAAATAATCGCGCATTACCCTCAGATTAAATGGCAGAATCCTCATTGCATATCCATGACCTGCCTGATTACTCACCTCTTTTATTGCATCTTTCCTGTTTATGAGCCCAGCCACTGCAACCAGCGGATTTATACCCCTGCCACTGTAAACAATAGATTCCACATGGTTGAATTCATCCGCAATCACCTGGTTTGCAGGATCATAGATTCTCCAGCCGGTCTTTACAATTGTTTCCATATTTGCTTTATGTTCCAAAGCGGGTATTACGACTCCAAGCCCGGTTTTTATTCCTGTCTTATCTGCTGAGTAATTTACCCTGGAATCAGTATCGTAATATTCGAGCGAAAAAAGAGCGTCATTTCCCGTCTCCTTACATATCTTGTTTACAATATCCCATGAAAGTGGATTTGGGAACAATCCTAATTTCGGAGTTCTGAAATCATAATCATTCAATGCATTGACAGCTGTGAATCTCTTATTATTCATCAGTTCATCCCTCATCCCGATAATGCATTGATTGGCGCCAATACTATCGAGGTCCGCTCCTTCAAGAGACAATGCTTTATCGATCACATCAATGATCTTCGTCTTGTCTGTTGGTATGCTGCGGTTGATAACGCCGACTTTTATTATATCCTTCGATAGCGTCACCGGTGCCGGTTCAACAACCGTAAGATAAAGTTGATTCATCTTACAGGAGACCAGCATACTGGTCATTAACAATAAATAAAAGAGTCTTTTCATAGTAATTGGTTGCTATTGGTATTAAATTTTTACCATCTTTTACCTCACTGTCCCTTAGCCGTCAACTTAAGGAATATTTTAAAAACGAAAACCACTATAATTATCTGGTTTATAAACAAATAAGTTTCCCCTCCTTTT
>CAZKMH010000322.1:0-4708 GCA_964553395.1 uncultured Rikenellaceae bacterium
CTCCGACCTTTGGGTTATGAGCCCAACGAGCTACCACTGCTCCACCCCGCAGTTTTATGGTGGGTGCAAAGTTAAAACTAGTTATACAATTACCAAAAGAAATACTCTTTTTTTTACGATTTTATTAGTATGTTTGTCATAGGCGGAGTCCGGAGTCCGGAGTCCGGAGTCCGGAGTCCGAAGTCCGAAGTCCGAAGTCCGAAGTCCGAAGTTGAGTTACTAAGGTTAAAAATTAATCATGTTAAAATCTTCCGACTTCCGACTTCCGACTTCTGACAAACTACAAGGAACTGGTTAACTAACATAACTGAAACAATAAAAGCTATGCCACGAGTATTCAAAGCAACCGAAATCGAGAAGGAGGAGAAAGAAATAAAACGCGATTACCTCGACCGGCATATGCCACATGTAATGTGTGCCGACCAGGTGAAGAGAGGTGAGAAATTCGCAGTCAAGGTCAGAATGGGCGAGGAGTATACCCATCCCGATGAGCACGAACATTTTATAAGCGTGATCCAGCTGTGGAACCGTGAAACCCTCCTGGCAGAAGTACGCTATACAGCAGGTGTATACGGGAACCTGCCATCCCATACCGAAGTTGATTTCTATATTGTGGCGCCTGATGTGTCAATGAATCTGTCGGCCATGGCAGTCTGTACCAAACATGGCTTATGGCAGAGTGAAGATAAAACTGTAAAGGTTATTTAGCCGGGAATATCCCTCTTTTTTCAGCCTTTAACCAAATTGATCGTGCAGGATTATTATCTTTGCAGGCTTGTCATTTTTAAAATTATGGCAAAAAACGACAAAAAGAAAAGTAACTGGCGGGATAAATACAGGTTCTCTGTTGTTAATGATACCACTTTTGAGGAAGTCTGGAGAATAAGGCTTACCCAGTACAATGCTTTCCTTCTCATAACAGCACTTGTACTGGCCATTATCGGAGCCACTGCATCATTAATGGCTTTTACCAGCCTGCGGGAAATTATCCCTGGTTATCCCGATGTTATCATGAAGCGTAACATACTCATGAGTGCTATCCGTCTTGATTCACTCGAGCGGGAGCTTGTACTGAGAGACAAGTATTTTGCCAACCTTAATGCAATAATATCGGGCAAGGAACCGGTCGGTCTGTATTCAGCACAGGACACAACCGGGTATTACAATGAAATATCCTTCAGGAGAATTCCCGAAGATTCGGCGCTGCGGGCGCGGGTGGAAAAGGATGAAAGATACAATCTTACACTAGGATCTTCGTCGGAAGAACCTGAAACCACAAGCCTTGCGGGACTTCATTTCTTTCCGCCTGTCAAAGGGATCATTTCGGGCAAATATGATATTCGCCTGAAGCATTATGGAACCGATATTGTGACCAGACCGAAATCACCTGTATCCGCAGCACTTGATGGCACTGTAATATTCACGGGATGGACAATGGAGACCGGATTCGTCATCCAGGTTCAGCACCCGAACAATATTGTATCAGTGTATAAGCATAATGCAACCCTCCTGAAAGAGACCGGCGATCTTGTCCGTTCAGGAGAACCTATTTCCATTGTTGGCGGATCCGGAGAGCTTTATACATCAGGTCCGCATCTGCATTTTGAGATCTGGTACAAGGGAAGTCCGCTTGATCCTGAAAAACACATTTTATTTTAATTCATCAGCTCTGAATATGCCGGGGAAAATTGCATTATTGGGATCGACCGGATCAATCGGAACTCAGACACTTGATGTCATTTCAAGATACCGGGAAGAATTTAAGGTTGAGGTCCTCACCGCGTACGAAAATGTCGATCTGCTTTCGAGACAATCCAGGCAATTTCTTCCTGATTCTGTTGTTATAGGGAACGAAAAACATTACAAAAAGCTAAAGGAAAGCCTCAGCGACACCAGAGTAAAAGTCTATGCTGGCTACGATGCAATTGAACAGGTAAGTGCAGGATCAGATGCTGATTTAGTTTTAACTGCCATAGTAGGATATTCAGGACTGAGATCCACCATAGCGGCTATCCGGGCAGGTAAAAGAATAGCACTTGCAAACAAGGAAACCCTTGTCGTTGCAGGTTCGGTGATTAATAATCTCTTAAAAGAATCCGGAAGCAACATTATCCCTGTTGATTCGGAACACTCGGCTATCTACCAGTGCCTTGCCGGTGAAGATAGAAACTCTGTCGAAAGAATAACCCTGACTGCTTCGGGCGGACCCTTCCTGAATACCCCGGCTGAAATGATCAAAAGGGTCAAACCCTCTGATGCACTGAAACATCCTAACTGGAATATGGGTGATAAAATTACTGTTGACTCGGCAACAATGATGAATAAAGGAATGGAAGTTATTGAAGCTAAATGGCTCTTCAATCTCGATCCGGAACAGATCAAGGTGATCATACACCCTCAGTCGATAATCCACTCCCTGGTTCACTTTACGGACGGTTCAGTAAAAGCCCAGCTGGGAATTCCTGATATGAGAATTCCGATACTTTATGCACTTAGTTATCCCCGCAGGCTGAAGTCTGATCTTCCGCGCCTCGAGTTAAATAAATGTTCTTCTTTTACGTTTTTTGAACCGGATCTGAAGAAATTCCGGAACCTCTCCCTGGCATTTCAGGCTCTGCAGGCAGGAGGAAATATGCCCTGTATCATGAATGCCGCAAATGAAATAGCAGTTAAAGCATTTCTTGACGGGAAGATAGGTTTTATGCAGATGTCCGATGTTGTCGAATATACTATGGAGAAAGATGGTTACATTTCTTCACCTGGTCTGGAATCTCTTGAATTAACTGACAGACAGGCCAGAGAAATTGCTGATAAGTTCATAAATAAACTTTTGAATTAAAGATGACTGTACTGATTAAAATACTTCAACTCCTGCTGAGTTTGTCAATTCTTGTAATTGTACATGAGATGGGACATTTTCTCCTGGCTAAATTATTCAAAACAAGAGTCGAGAAGTTCTACCTGTTTTTTGACCCATGGTTCTCCCTTTTCAAATTCAAAAAGGGGGAAACGGAATACGGATTAGGCTGGCTGCCACTTGGCGGATATGTAAAGATATCCGGTATGATAGACGAATCGATGGACAAGGAACAGATGAAACTCCCGCCCCAGCCATGGGAGTTCAGATCTAAAAAATCATGGGAACGGCTTCTCATAATGTTGGGAGGAGTCGTTTTCAATTTTGTCTTCGCAATGCTGATCTATGTCATGGTCCTTTATACCTGGGGTGAAACATACCTTCCAACCTCCAGCGTGAAGTATGGAATAGTGACCGATTCGGCTGGATATGAGCTTGGCCTTAAAAATGGCGACAAAATATTATCAGTTGATAATCAGTATATTGAGAATTTCGCGCAGATTGCTTCCAATATTGTTCTGAACGACCGGAAATCAATTCAGGTCGAACGTGACGGACAGGTTCTTAATATTCCGGTTAATCTTGAATATACTAAGAAAGTACTGAAGAGGCAGGGGGTGATCGAACCCAGAACCCCTTTCGGACCTTTTATCGTTTCGTCCTATGCAAAGGAGTCCCCGGCTAAAGCTTCCGGTGTCCTGGTTGATGATGAACTTATAGGACTTGATAACCAGAAATTTACCTGGTATGATGAATTTCAGAATTACCTGGCACAGCATAAGAGCCAGCCGGTAATTGTGAATCTCCTCCGGAAAGGAGAACCTGTCGATATAACTGTTACCCCGACCGTTGCAGGTTTTCTTGGGATTGTGAGAACATGGTCATTCGATAAGGTTTTTGAGTTCAGGACCATCAGGTATGGTTTTCTTGAATCGATCCCTGCGGGAATCAAAATGGGCTTCACGACTATTGCTGATTATCTTAAACAGTTCAGGCTCATTTTTTCGAGACATACGAAAGCCTATGAATCACTGGGAGGATTCATTACTATCGGGAGCATTTTCCCGGGTGTCTGGGACTGGCAGTCGTTCTGGACGCTGACAGCCTTCCTTTCCATAATCCTTGCTGTAATGAACATATTACCGATTCCGGCACTTGATGGCGGACATGTAATGTTTCTGCTCTTTGAGGTGGTAACCGGACGAAAACCAAGTGATAAATTCATGGAATATGCCCAGATTACAGGAATGGTTATTTTGTTGTCACTTCTTATCTTTGCGAATGGTAACGATATAGTCCGGCTGATCAGGAATTTCTTTTAATTATATTTAACTTGTTATTGATTAAAGTATTTATAACTTTGTAAAAATTCTAATACGTACAGCGATGGGAAAGATTGGTATGACAGAGATAATTCTGATTCTGCTTGTGGTTGTTCTTCTTTTCGGAGGCCGCAAAATTCCTGAACTGATGAAAGGTATCGGACAGGGAATGAAAGAATTCAAGAAGGCTTCAAAGGTTGATTCCAAGGAGGAGTAGCAGGAGTCTTAAAGAAGGAATATTCTTATTTCAGAATAATTAAAGAGCTGGGACAGCTCTTTTTTTATTTCTTTTAATCCAATGCATATCAGATGTTTAACAAGAATTAACCCCCCTTCAGGGGGGTTGGGGGGTCGATTGTTGGGCAGGGGGGTTTGGAGGGTTAATAATCTCATATTTCTGATTCCTTCTTACCGGTTTAAATCCTGCCTCCCTGATTATTGTCTGCAAATCAACCGCGCTGAAACGGTTGGAGGATCCGGCTGCACTCACAACATTTTCCTCAATCATTATTGAGCCGAGGTCATTTGC
>CAZKMH010000323.1:0-4708 GCA_964553395.1 uncultured Rikenellaceae bacterium
CCCCTTTTGAAAGCAAGCTTTCAACGGGTCTTCGGTAAAATAACAATCCCGCCTGACGGCGGGATTTATTTTGTCTTTGGCGGAGAGAGGGGGATTCGAACCCCCGGTCCACCGATAGGCGGACAACGGTTTTCGAGACCGCCGCATTCGACCGCTCTGCCATCTCTCCAATTATATATCTTACACAGCATTCATCGCGGAGTTTATCCCGCTCCGCGGGACCATCTCTCCTAAAAGACTGAAGACGGAAGGCCGGAGCCCTGATCCTGAAACGCTGACAAAAATAATCAGTATTTCTTTTGATAACAGTTTTTTATAAACTTATTTTGCACAATGATCAGAAGATTAATTAATAACCCAAATAATTTTAATTGTGAAAAATCTTTTTAAAATGTTCCTGCTATGCGGAATAGCCGGCATGCTGTTAACAGCCTGTAAAAATAAACCCGAAACCGATATGAGCAATCCTTTCTACGCGGAGTACAATACTCCATTCAATGTACCGCCTTTTGAAAAAATCATGGCCAGACATTATATGCCTGCTTTCGAAAAGGGGATGGCCGACGGCAGGATGGAGATAGAAGCCCTCGCGGGAAACAGGGAAAAGCCGACATTCGAAAATACAATAGCGGCGCTTGACAAGTCAGGTGATCTGATTACAAGGGTCTCCCTTGTGTTCTTTGCCCAGACCTCCGCGAATACGAATGATTCGCTCCAGAATATTGAAGTTGAAATATCACCAAAGCTCGCCGCATTTAACGATGAGATCAGCTTAAATCCCGATCTCTTTAAAAGAGTGAAATCAGTCTATGACAATCAGGATGAATTCAATCTGAATCCCGAACAAAAATTCATTCTTGAAAATGTCTACAAGAGGTTTGTAAGGGCGGGTGCAAATCTAAATAAGCAGGATCAGGATACCCTCAGGAAGATCAACCAGGAGCTTTCGGTCCTTGGAGTGAAATTCAACCAGAATGTACTTGAAGAAACAAACAGCTACAAACTGTTCGTTGAAAAGGACGATCTTGCCGGTTTGCCCGAATCGCTAATCAATTCAGCTGCCGAGGTTGCCAAAGCCGCAGGCCGGGAAGGAAAATATGCTTTTACAACCCAGCGGCCAAGCATTTTTCCGTTTCTTCAGTATTCTCAGAACCGGGAGCTTCGCCGGGAACTTTTCAATGCCTATACGAACCGCGGCAATAACGGCAATGAATTCGATAACAATAAGATACTTTCAGATATAATCAGGCTTCGCGCCCAGCGTGCCAGATTGCTTGGATATAAAACCCATTCCGATTATGTACTTGAACCAAGGATGGCAAAAACACCCAAAAATGTTTTCGACCTGCTTAACAGCCTGTGGGAAAAAGCAATCCCTGTTGCACAGAACGAGGTTAAGGAGATGCAGAAGATCATTGACAGGGAAGGTGGAAAATTCAGGCTTGAACCGTCCGACTGGTGGTATTATGCCGAGAAGCTCAGGAAACAGAAGTATGACCTCGATGATAATGAGCTCAGGCCTTACTTCAAGCTTGATAATGTCCGGGAGGGAGTATTTACCTGTGCCAACAGGCTATACGGGATCACCTTCGAACCCATTTCAGGCTGCCCGCTTCCCCACCCCGAAGCCCAGGCATATGAAGTGAAGGAAGCAGATGGTTCCCATACAGGTGTGCTCTACCTTGATTTCCACCCTCGCGACAGCAAGCGCCAGGGTGCATGGTGCGGCGGTTACCGTAACTACCATCTTGTTGATGGGAAGCCGGTTACACCAGTGGTGACGGTGGTCTGTAACTTTACCCGGCCCTCGGGGGAACTGCCTGCACTTCTTAATCTTGAAGAGGTTGAAACCCTTTTCCATGAATTCGGCCACGCACTTGAAGGCCTCTTCTGCAAAAACCAGTATAACTCATCCTTTATTGCCTGGGACTTTGTTGAGCTTCCCTCTCAGATCATGGAACACTGGGTAACGGAACCTGAACTGCTTAATGTGTACGCAAGGCACTATGTCACCGGTGAACCAATTCCGGCAGCCCTGGTGAAAAAAATAGACAACAGCAAGTATTTCAACCAGGGATTCATAAATACTGAACTTCTGGCGGCTTCACTTCTCGATATGGCATATTATACGCTGGAACCCCCGGCAATCGTCGATATTCAAAGCTTTGAGAAAGAGTTTTTCGGCAAAATCGGACTGATCCCCGAAATCGTTTCCCGCTACAGGAGCACCTATTTCCTTCATATTATCGACGGGTACGATTCAGGATACTACAGCTACACATGGGCTGCCGTTCTCGATAACGATGCTTTTGAAGCTTTCAGGGAGAAGGGTGTGTTCGACAAAACAGTGGCCGAATCATTCCGCAGGAACATTCTTGAGAAAGACGGTACAATGGATGCCATGCAGATGTACTTAAACTTCCGCGGCCGTGAACCTCAGATTGAACCGCTCCTCAGGAACCGCGGATTGATACCCGCTGTTGAAAATTAAAATATTGTTCTGATCTCTTCAAGGCTGACCCCAAAGACAGAGCGCACAATATTGTCAAGGTTTACGGTATCACCCGTAAGATGCATGGTGAACTGGATATGGCTGAGACTTTCTCCCGGCTTTAAAGCTGCAGCAGGGGAGGAAGTCTCAAGTTCATAAAATGGTCCCATCTGCGATCCGTCTTCCAGCGGCCCGTCGTTATATGAATTGAGGGCGTCACCAGAGTAAGGATTATCCTGGATCTGCCATGCGGAATTTACATATTCCGTTTTACCCTCAGGCAGTCTGCAAATGAGCAGCGTCAGGATGTTATTATCGAAATCGTAACTTCCCATTGTGCCTGTTGCCCTCAGAGGCGGTATACCAATCTTGCCCCTGCTTTTGCCATCTGCCCTGAAATAAATATTACCGCCGGCAACTTTTAGCCTGTCGACCGCAATCTTCCCGAAGTAATCATCATTTACTGCAACACCCAGTTCCTCTTGGACTCCCTGCCGGAAAGGAATTATTACAGTAACTCCCGGAGAAGGGGTAAACATCCCGAGCATCCATATAGAAAGAAGACCTGTCTCTTTTTTCCATTCATTGTTTCCCAGGTTTGTCAGAGTGTTCTCCGATTTATAGGCAACACAGTTTGTACCTGCGGTATTTATGCCCGTCTCTTTGAGGATTTGCGCGGTTGAGAGAATTTTAACCTCCCTTCCGATTTTCAGTTTAAAGGCTGTACCGCTGTAATTAACTACCTCAGTTTCATGTGTAAACTTCACCGACGAATCGGTGCGGGCGGCAATTTCAAAAAGCAGGGTGTCAAGGAATCCGGGAACCTGCCAGTTGTCATATACAAATTCTTTCCCTTTCTTAAAGTAAATGGAAAACTGGCCTCCTTCCGGACCCAGCCATATTCTTTCTTCCCCTCCATAGGGATTGAAATGCGGAACTGGCTTGCCCGACGAAACCAGGTCATGGTTTATCCAGCCAAAACTGAATCCCATATCCCCATCGGAGGTGCTTGTCATAACCCTTCCCTGCCATGACGGGACTATGGCAATGCCTGAATTCCCGTTTTTCAATTCAATTACATCAACATATTTTTTAAGGAAACTGAGGTTATAACCGTACTGCTTTAAACTGTCTGTTGCCATATCGACTTGCTTTTTGTTTTTACCTGCATTACCCGAAGAATTGCAAGATGTCAGCAGCATCATGCAAATAGCTGTAATTACGATTCCTTTCATTTATTTCTTATTTTTTGTCAGAAGGAGCGGCTTTGAATACATAAATTTAAATACTAATATATTGATAATCGGTTTAATTTTGCAAATATCTTTTTTTATGACACGAACCAGTCTGTGCGGATTGACAATTGAAGAGATCTCTGATCTTGCCGGCCATGGCCGTATTAATATCGCACATTCAATTTCCATATCTAACTCGGTCTACAAAAAAAAGATAAATGATATCTCTCAATTCCCACGGATCCCGAAAATGTTGAAGAAACAACTTACTGAAATTGCATTTGCCGGTATTTTTGATCCGGTTGCTTCTGAAAAGTCATCAGACGGGACCGTTAAGTATCTTTTTAGAAATGAGGACGGGCTTGAGTACGAAACTGTATATCTGCCTGAAAAGAAAAGGATTACAGTATGTGTTTCGACTCAGTCAGGATGTCGTATGGGCTGTCCCTTCTGCTTAACCGGGAGATACGGATTTCATGGCAATCTGGAGGCGAGGGATATGGTGAACCAGGTAATAAGCCTTCCCGGTGCAGAAAGGATTACCCATGTGGTTTTTATGGGAATGGGTGAGCCAATTGATAATCTGGATAATGTGCTGAAAGCTTGCAGAATAATAACATCGGAATGGGGCCTTGCCGTCAGTCCGCGGAATGTGACGGTTTCAACAGTGGGGATCACCGACGGCGTTAAGAGATTCCTGGATGAGTCAAATTGTAATCTGACCCTCAGCCTTCATTCTCCTTTTGCCGAAGAAAGAAAAAAGATAATACCTGCCGAAAACAGGCATCCTTTCCGGGCGATCATTGAAATTATGAAAAACTCTCCGGTAATAAAAAAGAGAAGGATGAGTATTGCTTATGTAATGATCAGCGGAGTGAACGATTCCGAAAGCCATCTTGAAGAACTGAAGAGTATGCTTACCGGAACAAGGATAAGGATCAATCTGCTGCCTTACCATCCCTTACCCGGTGATGTAAATATC
>CAZKMH010000324.1:0-4700 GCA_964553395.1 uncultured Rikenellaceae bacterium
AGCATAACCTTGCCAAGGTTAGGGTCGCGGGTTCGAGTCCCGTCTCCCGCTCAAATAAAAGAAGGCTGTGAAACAGCCTTTTATTATTTAGACAGGCTTCACATTCCGGTCTCAAACTTAAATCAGGAAGGAAATGTGCGCAAACGATTTACCAGTAACGGCAGAGCATCAAACCGGCTGAGCCGTACTCCCAATGCACCTCCACCGGGATGTATATCGACAAATTCCTGGGCAGGCGTCAGTCCGAACCGTCTGTAGAAGGCAAGACGAATGAACTTTTTCACATCATCCGGACTTGCTTTCTGTGTATCTAGATGAACCTGAAAATAATCACCCTGGCCGGCAGCGTTCACCCTCACAGCAAGTGTATCTTTACCAAAGGCTTTCTTCAGCATGGCCTCAGCAAGATCGATCAGCGCCAGTCCCCTGAAAAAACTCGATCCTTCAAGCCGGTGAAAATCAGGCGGTTGCCCGGAGGAGAGAGTTTTATCATCAAGCCCCTTATTGTAATCAAATGGTTTTGCTCCGGTCTTTTCGAGCCAGAGATTCATTAAATCCGGTCCGGTAACTCCTTTTTCCCAATCCAGGGTCCCTTCCATTTTCGCACATTCCGGCAGGCTATTGTGATCAATGTCAGTACAGCAATCACCCCGCTGGGATAATGTTATATATTCAACCCAATTCTCAGGATGATGAATAAGATAAAAGTTCTTTGCCACCTCTCCGAAAAGGTAAGCAACCACAGCCCTGAGAGGAACACCGTACTCTTCGACCACTTTCCCCGATGCATCAGTACGGTTCATAACAGGGTCGCGCCATCCCTCAAAAAGTGACCTGATTGAAATATCAGCTTTCTGACTGGCAGTCTGATAATCAGTATGGCTTGTTTCCATCAGCTGGTTTATATACCACTCCTTGTTCGAATAAACCCTATCCTGCAATTCCTGTTTTCTGATGAGAATTGGCAGATGCAGCAGGATCGAACAAATCCATTTGCTGTTTTCACTTGTCAGCAATCCGTCTGAGACAAGGTCTTCCTGGATTATTTTAAAGAAATCAGTATCAACGGGAAGGCGTACAAGCAAAGAGGCAATTTCTGCAGCTTTCCCTGTCATTTTACGAATCTCGGTGGTAGTCAGATGTTTCTGACCTGTAGTCTCTGCATAAGCTCCCCATGACCAGCGCCATGCATTCCTGTCACGTTCCACACTATATGGGAAGATGATCTGGAGTCTTTCATGTGGAATAGGGAACGTACCTAAAATGCTGTAATTGTCCTTGGGATTTGAAGAGATCAGAGTTCCCTGGCCCGCTTTGCCCTTCTGCTCTGTTGCCTGGTCCAGGGAACCGGCCCTGACTCCTGTCCCATATTCTGCCTGACAAGCCAGGTGTACCAGCAAATCAGGAGAGATACCTAGATCGAAAAGTACGTTGATAGCATTTTTGGTGGCGACTGTCACGGCTGAAGAACTTGAGAATCCGCCCTGGGGGATATTTCCGGCCGAGACTAACCATAATCCACCGAAGTTTTTAAGTCCAAGGTGTTCCTGGACCTTTACGCCAAGATTTCCGGTGCGGAGTGTTCGAAGAGATGCAATTGCATTGCCTACAAGTGCGAAAGGCCGCCTCATATTACTCGAAACCCATAATGTCGATGGTGGCAGAGGCTGATTTTTACTACGACGTAATTCCAGTTCTTCATCACTAAAATAGCCAAGGGAAAGAAGCAAACCTTCACTCATTCTGGTTCCGAATTTTTCATAAGTGTTCATGTCGGAAACCTCCTCACCCGGGTACATTATATCATAATTGGCAGGTATGGAATTGATACTTTCCCGGAACTGCTGGTTCATTGGGGTCAGATGGATCCGACCGTCTTCAGCACTCTGCATCAGGACAATGATCTGCTCTTCACCTGCCTCATCTCCTGCGCCGACAGGCATCTGCCAGGCCGGCCCGAAGAACCGTGACATATCTGGATGCATAAATGCAATTCGCAGGCGGCCGCCTGAAATACCTATACCAACAGGTTTATTCGGATCAAAGGCAAGCTTTTCCTGCCTGATCATTGATAACAAATCCCCTAACTGGCGTGCGATCGATTTGATTTGTCCCTGTGGTCTGCCCGTTATGATTGTCCGTGCAGCCTCTTCAACTTCAAATTCCTCAGGCAGTAATAATCCGATATTCGATTCCAGTATCCCCTCAAGCAGAGCCAGGTCCATCGGCTGGGTCACGTCTGAACAAAGCAGATCATACCCGGGTTCATTTACTGTTGTGGTTATTGTACGTATTTCCCCGCCGGCCTTTACAATAGAGTGAATAATATCCGTCAGATAATACTGACCCTGGGCATTGGCGTTTGTGATGTTGAGCAGGTGTTTATATAATACGGCTGCCCTTATAGCATACAGGGGACAGTTACCTTCAGTAAGATTAAGCAGGGTCTTACGCGTCAGGGCATCCACTTCAGTTAAAATATCCTTTTCTTCAACGATTCTCTGTACTTTACCGTTTCCATCCCTGAGGACGCGTCCTTTGCCACTATTTTTCGGTGGCTCATATACCGCCGAAAGAAAAGTAAGGTCTGCTTCTCTCCCCCCTTCACAATGTGCATTCGATAGTCTGCGAAATACAGAGGATGGAACCACACGATCACCCATTGTGATAATCAGCAGAGGATTCTTTTCAACGAGTTCCGGCACACAAAAAGCCTCATATGCTGCAAATGCCGTTCCTCCTGCAGGATTTTCCGATAGTATATAGGTATTATCACTGTCCAGGGCTGAAGTAACTTCCTCGTTTCTGTAGCCAACCAGACAGATTACCGGTCCCGGGCTGAAACGGCGAAAAGCATCAATGGAGTGACGGGCCAGTGGTATCCCATGTACACGCTGGATGCATTTAGGTTCCTGTCCAAACCGTGTGCCCTTGCCTGCAACCAGGATAACAAGGGCGGGTGCATCTGATGTTATACCACCCTGGAGGTCCAGACTTCCCGGATTCAGGATCTTCTCAGGAGTTAATCTTGTTGCTTTACTTAACGCGCGAACCTCTGCCGGCGGTTGTGTTTCCTGCTGCATTGCCAGTACTACTTACCCAAAGACCAGCTTCTTACCCTGTAACCATAAAAAGCATAGTAGAGCAGATAAGTATAGCAAGGTATAAGAACCCAATATGCAACATGTGTATTAAATGTATCGGCAAAATATCCGTAAATAAGCGGTACAATAGCGCTACCGCACAGGCCCATAATAAGGATCGAACCCCCTATTTTTGTGAACCGGCCGAGGCCATCCAGCGCAAGCGGCCAAATGGCAGACCACATCAATGAATTGGAGAGCCCCAGTAATACGAGTACCCAGATTGAAATATCAGCAGTATGACCAAAGAAGGTTACCACATTGCCATGAACCAGGAAAAACAGCAGAGTCAGAATTATTGCCGATGTGGTTAACAACCGCAACAGACTGAGATGCCTGATGTATTTCGGAATAAGAACAATACCCAATAAAAAGCCAAACATGGTGATGGTTAAGATATATGACGGGAATACTTTTGCTTCCAGCAAGGGTAGATTCAATGACTGGGCATATCCTATAACAGTATTTATGCCGGTGACCTGTGATCCCACATGGAGAAATATTGCAATTGCACCAAGTATAAGATGCGGGAATTGTATTATGCTGGTCTTACCTGAATTTGAGCCGGTTGTTTCAGTAGATTCATGATCAGTATCTATTTCCGGTAATATTGAAAATCTGATCATCAGTCCGATTCCGAAAAGGACAATCGCCAGACCTATATAAGGAACAATTACTCTCCTGACCAACTCATCCAATACTGCATTTCTGGAAACTTCATCCATTAATGGTATTTGTTTAAATAACTCGGTATCAGTAGGTCTTAATATTGCGGCGGCTAAGAGTAATGGAGCTATTATCCCGGCAGTTTTGTTACAGACGCCCATTATACTCATTCTCTGTGCTGCTCTTTCCTTTGAACCGACTTTTGTAATGTAAGTATTTGCAGCAGGTTGAAGTATAGCCAGACCTGTTCCTATTGAGAAGAGTCCGAACAGGAATATTCCGTATATCCTGGTCAATGCTGCCGGCACAAAAATAAGAGCCCCCAGCGCCATAATCCATAAGCCCAGCATTATTCCTTTCTTGAATCCAACCTTCTCCAGTAAACGTGCTGCAGGTATTGCCATAACAAGATAGGCTATATAGAAGGCAAAAGCTACCAGTAATGACTGCACATTATTTAACTCACACGCAACTTTAAAATAAGGGATTAGAATTGCATTTATCCAGGTAGTAAATCCGAAAATAAAAAACAATAATCCTATTATCATAATAGATAAGACCAGGTTGCGCGTAGACAAGGAACTGGCATCGACGACTTCTATTTTCTTTTTCATAAAAAGGTTTTTTTCAATATATTATTATACTTTCTATCTTTAACGTGATTCAACCTGCCTGATAGACAACCTTGCCTGCCACAATGGCTTTTTTAATATTCATTTCAAAATCATCCATTGAAAAAAGGATGATGTCGGCTCGTTTTCCCGGCTCCAGTTTTCCCCTGTCGTTTAAGTTGTTCAATCTGGCAGGATTGGTTGAAACCATCCGGATAGCTTCGTCAAGACTGCATCCTGTTACTTTCATGATATGTCCTACACCTTTCGAAAGCGGTGT
>CAZKMH010000325.1:0-4697 GCA_964553395.1 uncultured Rikenellaceae bacterium
ATTTTGTGTGCCAGGTTGTAAAAAAGAATCTTCAGATCCATATTTTGGAAACGGATTTCACAACGGCTGGGCTGACCAGAATTCGGCAATGATCTGGACAAGACTTACCATGACTCCTGACCTGAACCGGTCGGGACCTGAATTCCTTATACCATCGGCAACTGAACACCGCAGGCTGGATAAAATGGCAAATGCAGATTCAATTTTTAATGCCCAGATCCCCGGAGGGTATACCCTTGATCAGATGGAAGGTGCATGTCCGGGAATGTCCGGAGAGGTAAAGCTTGCATACTATCCATTGAAAGATCCGGATAACAGAATTGAAACAGAATGGTCATCAGTCAATGCAGAAAAGAACTTTACGTACCAGTGGAGGCTGACCGGGTTGAGTTCCGATACAAAATACGTCGTAGAAATAGAATCAAGAAAACCTGGAAGATCAAAGATTTCCGATAAAATTTCCGGCTCATTCCGGACTCCTCCTGATCCCGGGATGACGAGGGATCTGAATTTTTTCATAGTTACCTGTCACGACTATCCCCGAAGAGATGATTCAATTAACGGGCATAAGATTTACAGTATCATGCAACAGGGCTTTCCTGATTTCCTCGTTCATACTGGTGATGTTGAATATTATGATAAAGCAAGCCCTTTTGCCCTTACAGAGGAGCTGATGAGATTCAAATGGGACAGGATCTTTGCCCTTCCTTACCAGCGCGATTTTTACAGGCAGGTGACTACCTATTTCATGAAAGATGATCATGATGTACTCAGGGATGATGCATTTCCCGGTTTGAAATACGGTACAGTATCATGGGAGAGAGGATTGGATATATTTGATAAAGAGCAGTTTCCGTCCAATGATCTGCCCTATAAGACAATCCGCTGGGGCAAAGATCTCCAGGTATGGTTGATGGAAGGACGGAATTTCAGGAGCAAAAATTCTGATCCTGATGGTCCGGACAAGACCATCTGGGGAATGATACAGAAGGAATGGCTGTATAAAACCCTCAATGAATCTGATGCAACATTCAAACTTATTATCACACCGGGTCCGATATTAGGACCTGACCGTGATAATAAAAAAGACAATTATTCCAATTCGATTTTTGCTTATGAAGGTAATGAGATCCGAGAGTACCTGAAACAGTTCGACAATGTGTTTATCTGCAATGGTGACCGGCACTGGCAATATGTGACCAACATACCCGGCACTACCCTTTGGGAGTTCAGTTGTGGTGCCGGGTCCGACTCACACGCCGGGGGCTGGGAGCAAAGTAATGTCAGACCTGAGCACAGATTTCTGAGAGTGAAGGGAGGGTTCTTAAAGGTATCAGTCTATCGTTCAGATAATAAAGTGAATATAAAATTCCAGCATTGCGATGTGGATGGTAAAGTGGTGCATGAGGAGCTGTTCTCAAAACCATAAAACAGATAGTTGAAAAATGAAAAACAGACAGCTGATTACAACATGTCTATGCGGTTTACCTCTTTTAACAACAGCTTTAGTTGGCCAGAAAACAACTCAAAGACCGAACGTCCTGTTTATACTCGCTGACGACCAGAGGGCGGATGCTCTTGGCTGCACAGGAAATAGTTTTATTAAAACACCAAACGTCGATCGCCTGGCTGAAAATGGGGTTCGCTTTACCAACAGTTATGTGATGGGCGGCCATCATGGGGCAATATCCGCCCCCAGCCGTGCCATGCTGTTGAGCGGTAAAAACTTGTTTCACGTTTACGATAAACTCGCTAATATAGAAACAATGCCAATGCATTTTTCTGCCGGTGGTTATGTTACTTTTGGTACCGGTAAATGGCATAACGAAAAAAGTGCTTTTGAAGCCGCCTTTCAGCAAGGTAAGAATGTATTTCTGGGTGGTATGGCCGACCATTTTAATATACCCTGCTGCGACCTGGATGCTGACAGGAAACTGTCAAAGCCTGAAAAGAAAGGCTTCTCCACTGACCTTTTCGCGAGTGCTGCAATCGACTTTATAACCAATTATGCTGCAGGGGATCATAAAAATCCTTTTTTCTGTTACATCGCATTTACTGTTCCGCATGATCCTTACTCGCCCAGACCAGATTATATCGGCAGATACCCGACTGATTCAATGCCAGTGCCTGGTAATTTTATGCCTCTGCATCCTTTTGCCTTTGATGATCTGACAGTTCGTGATGAGAATCTGTCACCATGGCCCCGAACACCTGAAATCATCAGAGCAGCCCTGTCTGATTATTATAGTCTGATCACCCATATGGATGATAGAATTGGTGACATTATCAAATCACTTAAAGAGAACAGACTGTACGATAATACCATCATAGTATATGCTGCCGATAATGGTTTAGCTATCGGAAGTCATGGACTATTGGGCAAACAGAACCTTTATGAGCACAGCATGAAAGTTCCTTTGATCATTACCGGACCTGGCATCCCGAAGGAGAAATTATCAGATGCCTTTGTCTATCTTTTTGATCTTTATCCGACACTCACCGAATTATGTTCCCTGCCTGCACCTGATGGCGTTGACGGAAAAAGTTTAGTGCCGGTAATATCAGGGAAAACAAAAGAGGTCCGCTCTTCGGTGTTTACAGCTTACCGGTACACCGTAAGAGCGGTCAGGACAAAAAAATGGAAACTTATCCGGTATCCTGAAAGGAATTACACGCAACTGTTCAACCTGAAGAACGATCCACTGGAACTGAAAAATCTTGCAGAAAATGCCAGGTTTCAATCAAAAGCTGACAAATTGCTGAAATTGATGCAGGAATGGCAGGAAGCTGTTAATGATACAGTTCCGCTTACGGCGGGAAAAATTCTGCCAATGGAATATGATCATACCAAACTGGTGCGTAAACCGGATAACTGGCAACCTGAATATACCCTTAAGAAGTATTTCAGACTGGAATAACACAAAACACACCTGAAGAACCATTATATCAGGAATATATCATTTGTTTTTATGAAAAGGATAATTTATGGTTTGTTTGTCTTGTGCGCAGTGCAGGCGAAAGCCCAGAATAAGCCCAATTTTGTTCTGATTATCGCGGACGATGTCAGCTGGGATGATTTTGGATGCTATGGCAACAGACAGGTTAAAACACCCGATATCGACAGGATTGCAGATTCAGGGCTGAGGTTCACTAATTTCTTTCTTACGGCAAGCTCTTCAAGTCCCAGCCGTAACAGTATCATTACCGGAAGATACCCGCATAATACAGGTGGGGCAGAATTGCATACCGAACCGCCGGATTACATGAGTTCATTTCCGGAAATACTTAAACAAAATGGCTATTACACCGCTCAGGCCGGGAAGTTCCACATGGGTGGATATGCCCGCAGGGGATTTGACATGATTAATGAGAACAACAAGATTAATGGAGACGGAGGTGAGGAGCTCTGGGTGGATTGTTTAAAGGAGAGACCACGGGATAAGCCTTTCTTCATGTGGTTTGCCGCGTATGATGCCCACAGGGTGTGGGGGCCGAATGAATTTTCCGGAGCTCATGATCCGGCGACTATCACACCCCCCTTTTATCTGGCTCAGGGTGAAAGAACAAAAGAAGACCTTGGAAAATATTATGACGAAATTGCAAGATTAGACCACTATATCGGATTGGTATATGATGAGCTTGAAGCGCAGGATTTAATTAACAATACCTTTATATTCATAATGGCCGATAATGGCCGGCCTTTCCCTCACAGTAAAACAAGAGTCAATGACAGGGGATTGAAGGCACCATTTATTATTGTCGGACCTGGCGTCAGAAGAAACAAAACAGGAGAATGTCAATCCCTGGTAAGTGCTATTGATTTAGCTCCGACAATCCTTGAACTGGCTTCAGCCAGTGTCCCTGTAACAGTTCAGGGTCAGAGTTTTGCCAGGCTTATGAATAAACCTGCAAAAGAATTCAGGAACTACGTTTTTGCCGAGCATAACTGGCACGATTATGAAGCACATGAGCGGATGGTCAGGACAAAGGATTTTCTCTATATCCTCAATTCCAGGCCTCAATTTCCGCAGATGGGTCCCGCCGATGCCGTCGGAAGTCTTTCTTTTACAGAGCTTGACAGTCTGAGAAAAGCAGGGACTCTTACAGCCATTCAGGCTGATATATTTATTACTCCACGACCGGTAGAAGAATTATATGATTGCGAAAACGACCCTGATCAATTACTGAATGTTGCCTCAGCTCCGGGTTATCGGGAAAAGCTTTTAGAATTGCGCCACGTATTGAAGGATTGGATGGAGGAAACAGGCGACAATATTCCTGAAAACCTTACAAAAGACTGGTATCGGAGAGTTCCGGGGTATGTCAGAACGGAACACTATAACATTAGAGGAGAACCGGTGGATAAAAAGTATAACGCCAAAAGGAACAATAATAAAGGAAGATTCTAAATTTAAAAATAAACAGGCCGCGCCTACGGCGCTCGACTTCTTTTATTCCGTCCGGTTACTACAAACAGTTCGCACCTACGGTGCTCGACCCTTTTATTTCGTCGGTTACTACAAACAATTCGCACCTACAGTGCTCAATTCCTTTTATATAACCTTTCTGCTACAAACAGGCCGCGCTTACTGGACTAAACTAAGGTCCTTTTGCAAAATAAGAGTCGCGTAGCGACGACCTGTTTGTAGAAATGATATGGGTAATGCTGATAAGCCGCGTAGCGGCGATCTGTTTAA
>CAZKMH010000326.1:0-4686 GCA_964553395.1 uncultured Rikenellaceae bacterium
TCAAAAATGCCGCGCTGGCGATATTGATATATCTTACTATGATTTAATAAATATCCAAATGAAAAGCTTTAAATTGACTTTGTTGTGTCTTTTCCTGGCAGCCACATCTTCGGCACAGATCGGCACCCGTTTCCCTTCGGAAAAGAAAGAGATAACAGATCCTGTGACCGGGGCCAGGCTCACATTCCTGACGACAAAAGCAGCCGGTGACTCCAAGATCTATCAGACCCACAATCAGTGGACCGCTGATGGAAACTGGGTAATATTCCGTTCTGACAGGGTGAAGGGCGAAGCGATGGCTGTACACGAAAAGACAGGAATTATTGTACAGATAAGCGAAGGTGGATTTACCGGAATGTTGAATGTGGCAAGGAAGTCGATGAAGCTTTACTTCATGCGTAACACACCCCGTGAACAGGGTGGTCCCCGTTCAGGTGGACCTGTTAAAGTCATCGAAGTCGACCTTGCAAAGCTGTTGGCCGACAGTGAAGCCGGCAGGTTAAAGGAAGCATCCGTGTACCAGAGGATCTGCGGCACCACTCCTGCTGAGATGGGAGCAGGCGGCGACATGGCTCTGGATGCGGATGAGGAATGGGTCTATTTCAGGGTTGGCAGGGATGAAGCTGCAAAACATCTTCCCGCCGGGACGAAAATCGAGGATAGTTTCGGTCCGAGAAAAATGGGTGCAGGACCGGCAGGGATCGGGAAGATGAATATTAAGACAGGAGAATGCGGATATGTTGTTTCTGTTCCATTCCAGGTAGGTCATATCCAGACAAATCCCCGGGTACCCGGAGAAATAGTGTTCTGCTGGGAAACAGGCGGAAAGGCCCCACAACGTACATGGACCGTTAAATCTGACGGAACAGGATTACGTCCTCTTTACCCCGAATCAGAATATGAATGGGTAACACATGAGGCTGTGATCACCAGAGACGAAGTTGCAATAGCCATTATGGGACACAGGAGGATCGGGACACCTGATCAGCCTGCCGATCCGAAAAACCCGGGACAGGAGGTTTCCTGGGGACCTTCAGGGACAAGGGAAAAACCAACAGGACTGGGAATTGTGAATCTGAGGACAAGAGAGATGACAATTGCCGGACAGACACCTTCGGGGAGCGGACTCTGGCACGTTCATGGCTCACCTGACGGACGCTGGGCAGCCGGGGATGATTTCTCACGTGGGATATACCTTATCGACCGGAATACCAGGGAAATGATTTTGCTCTCAACAGGGCATAAAGCCAGTGCTGCCGATCATCCCCACCCAACCTTCAGTGAAGATGGTACGAAAATAGAGATCCAGTCTGCAATGTTGTCGGAGGATAACCGGTCAATGAATATCTGTATCATTCATGTTCCGGATGCCTGGCTGAAGAGATAAGAATATATTAGTACCCCAGTGTGAAATCCTTTTCTGTTGCGGGGATACCCGCCTTCATCCACTGCGGCATCGGTTCCCCCTTCAGGTAATGATTGAAGAACTGCGACATCCGGAACTGAAAATCAGTCTTATTCGGTTGTTTTAACGGCCAGTGTGGTTCCCCGTTATAGTTGAGCAGCCAGGCCGGCTTACCGAGACGCCTGAGAGCAATAAAATATTCAATCCCCTGCCACCAGGGTACATGTCCGTCACGGTCGTTTGCCATTATCAGAATTGGCGTTGTGACCTTTTCTGTTGCAAAGAGAGGCGAATTCTCCCAGTAAAGATCCGGAGCCTCCCAGATGGATGCTCCTATACGGCTCTGCTCATGTTCATATTGCATTGACCTGTTTAGTCCTGTCTCCCAGCGGATTCCTCCGTATGCACTGTACATATTTACAACGGGAGCTCCCGATTCGATGGCGGCAAACAAACCGGTGCGGGTGGCAAGATATGCTACCTGATATCCGCCCCAGCTGTGGCCCTGTGCCCCGATATGCTTCTCGTCTGCAAAACCCTTCCCGATGAGCGACATTATACCAGGCATCACACAATTAAATGCACTTTGTCCGGGGAAACCCTCTTTGTAATGAACATCCGGGCTGAAAACAAGGTACCCGTTGCTTGTATAAAAATGATAGTCTATCGTCGATCTGTGGGCTTCAGGAATACGGTAACTGTAAAGTCCCGATGAACTTCTTTCATAAAAATTGACAATCATCGGGTACTTTTTTGAAGGATCGAAACCTTCAGGTTTATACAATAAACCCTCAATTTCATTTCCGTCAAGGCTCAGCCACTTAAAAAGCTCAACACTGCCCCAGAGAAAATCATTTTGTTGTGGATTGGCATCTGTCAGCCGTTTGCTGCTGCTGAAGGTAAGATCGGAAATGAGCCAATCCGGAAACATGCTAAAGGTTTCCTTCGTATATATAATAACAGGCTCTTCCCACGCTTTCAAAGGCATCCCAAGGTCGCAATCACCTCCGGTCAGGAATACAGGTACATCATTCTTTTTCAGATCGAATGAGTAAAAGGAACTTCCTTTGGTTGTTTCATTGAAACCATTCAGATATTGCCTGGCAGAGGGATCAATAAAATCATTATCATAATCGAGGTCTATGAGTTCGTATGTGATCCGGTTATTTCTGCCATTGACAGTAACATTGACGGGAGGATTTTCACCAGCAGGATCGAGTGACCATATGTCATACCTGTCGCGGATAAGAAAAGCTTTGTCGTCTTTGAGCCATCCGGCCGGTGGATAGGACTGAGGGAAATTCGGAACATCATTCAGTTCATTGTAACATGGGAGAGTGGCTGCTGTTGAGAGTCTCTTTTCACGTCCGGTGGCGATGTCATACGTATACCATGAACTGTCGATGCTATGGTACCAGTAGAGAAATTTACCTGCAGGTGAGGGTTGTAAACGTGCCCTGTAATTCTCCTTGATTTTCTTTGAGGTGCCGGTCATAATATCTATGAGCCAGAAATCATATCTTTCAGGGTTGCTTTCCCACATCGATTCGAGCTCATACGGAAGGTTCGATGAGGCAAGAGCCTTATCAGCATCACCCTTGTAAATAAGCTGGATATCGGGCATTTCCCGTGTACCAAGCTGAACAAGCTTTTTTTTGTCGCAATGAAACACTGCCAGGTAAGTTTTTTTCATATCACGCGGCTTATCGATAATCTGCACTGTATGAAGCTTGCCTTCAGCATAGTGCCAGACATCCACATTTGGCCTCTCCTCGTCAAGTAATGTCGTATCCTTAAGCTTATTTTCAGGAGATGTCCCCAGGAAGAGCCTGTTGCTCTTCTCACCAAAAAACAATCGGCCGTTTTCATTGATAATCCATCCCTGCGGAAGTCCGGGTGTACCCCGGTTTACAGCCAGGAGTGCATTCCCGGAGCCGTTCCACCAGAAAAGGGAGAATGTGTTTCCTGCCTTGTCTTTATCATCGGCGGAGCCTAAAAATGCAGCCCGCTTCCCGTCCTTTGACAAAGCCACCTGTTTATATTTACCTTTTCCCTGATAAATGGTATTTCTCCGATCCTTTTTCAGGTTAAAGAAAATTACCTCCGGTTCAGAATCTTTGCCGTCGCCGGTGGTGCAGCAGATAAGAAATGGCGCATCTTCCGCGAAAAGATATTCCGTCACAAACCTGACGGTATCGGTAGTACCTTCTGAAAGATTTCTTATATAAAGGTGATAACCATTCTCTTCGGATTCACTCTTCGGTTTCCCGTTATTCTTTTTCCCGCCATTGGTACCGGATTCCTTAGAAGCGGCTGCTCCGGGGGCTGAAGATTTTTCCGGTTCACACTGGTAGGCGATCCATCCTGCCCATTTTGCCGGGACCTTGTGGGATTTAATCCGCTTTACCGTATCCGTAATATTATTTTCTACATCAAATATTCCAAGCATATCGACCGGCATATCTTCCTTCTTCGTCTTTTTCAGCTTTAGTTCCGTAACTTTTGCTTTCGGAATGTTGTAAGTGAAGATCATGAACCTTGAATCTGTTGTCAGGGTGAGCCCTGAGGCACAGTTGAATGATGCCTTTTCAACCGCATTGCTGCCATATAATTTTATCATGGGATCACCATCCCAGGGTTCGATCACAAATCCTGCAAGAGAACCATCCCATGATATTGCCCTCGCGGTTATTCTGTTCCACTTATTCAGATCGTCAATTGTAAGTGGTCTCTTTGTCTGTGCTGACGTTGAAAAAATAAAACCAAAACAAACGAGCAGAAGGAGAAGTCTTTTCATAAAGCAACATGGTTTATAAAGTAAACAAATATAAAAAAAGTTAGCTGACTCCATGATTGTCCCTATGCTTCGGCCGGTATCTGTGCCTGGCTTTGACATAACCCCCCAACCCCCCTAAAGGGGGGCCGGGGGGATGAGTACATGCAGCCAGAGAATATGGTTAACTGCACGAAGCGTTAAATTATTAAATTTACTCCCTGACCTTATTTATGGAAACCCGTATAATAATATCCCGGATATTCATCCTTGCAGTAGTGGTACTGATCGGTGCAATGCTTGCTTTTGCTGATGTCGGCGGACTATTACGTAAGTTCAGCCTATACCTGATCAGCTTTAACAGACGATCATATAGCAGTCAGAATGTTTTTGTTTCGACCATTCTGAGCATACTGACTATGCCTTTACTTGAAATGATAATTAATAAGTTCCTTTAACTTTTAAAATTCATGTACTTTGTGAATCCTTCGTGTAATCCTTTGTGTGA